>JASFPE010000378.1:0-5956 GCA_050116155.1 Desulfobacterales bacterium | reverse complement strand
CCTTGCGGGGGGTGGTTTGGGGGGGGGGTGACCACCCTCCCCCCACGCCCGCCATCGCTAGCCGCTCAGGCGAGGCGGGCGGGTTAATCCCCTCCCGTCGAGGGAGGGGAAACGAGTTGTAGGATCCACACTCTGGCGGATAAGCCCCACCCCTACGAGAAAAAAGGTCATTCAAACCGTAAGATGATGCATAATGTTTTAGCAAATACTTCTAGGATAGAATCTAGTCGAAATCGACCACCGCGGAGAGGGTCGGGCCGATTTCTGAATGCAATGCCAGATCGGCAATCCCATCCAGGGGGGTGGGGTCGCGATTGAGGATCACCAGCCGGGCACCGTTGCGTCTGGCAAGCTCGGGAAAACCGGCTGCCGGATATACCACCAGGGAAGAACCGATGGCCAAAAACAGATCACAGGCCATGGTTTCGCTTTCGGCAGCTTTCATTTCGTCGACCGGCATGGCCTGGCCAAAGGAAATGGTGGCTGTTTTGATGATGCCGCTGCACTGATCGCATACAGGCAGGGTTTCATTCTTCTCAAACACCCTGCGGATGTCTTCGAGTTCATAGCGCTTGCCGCAATTCAGACAGGCGGCATAGGTGGTGTTGCCGTGCAGCTCGATGACCTTATCGTCCGGAACCCCTGATAGCTGATGTAGGCCGTCCACGTTTTGGGTGATGACACTGGAAACCTTGCCCCGTTGCACCAATTTGGCCACGGCCAGGTGCCCCTTATTGGGTTGTGCCTTTTGCATCACGGCATCGGATGCAAACTTGCGGCGCCAGGATTCGCGTTGCATTTCCTCAGATGCCATGAAATCTCTAAAATCGATGGGCTTGTATTGGGTCCAAATCCCGCCGGGACTCCTGAAATCCGGAATTCCCGATTCGGTGCTGATGCCGGCACCGGTGAAGACAACGCCCCGGTTGCTTTCTTCAATCATTGACCGCAGCAAAGCGACGTCATTTTCAGAATCTGGCATACTTATCCTCCATTGGAATTTTAGATCGAATGCATTTTTAAAAGGTTAATGCAGGCAGAATGGTTTCAGTCAAAGTATCATAGCAGCGAAATTTCAGTCAAGGTATTAGGTCAACTGATTGAATCCCGGTGATCTTCGGACAGTATAATTCAGGCTGTCTAACAACTCCTTTCCCTTCCCTTGAATGGGAGGGGATTAACCCGCCCGCCTCGCCTGAGCGGCTAGCGATGGCGGGCGTGGGGGGAGGGCGATCACCCCCACCCAAACCCTTGCTAAGCAGAAAAAATATGGACTTCACCATTTTTTAAAAGGTATAGATATGAACGGCATGTTGCCTAAAACCTAAGGATGAATAGAAAGGTAACAGAAAATGACCAAATTTGCGGTTTTCCGCCTTAAAAACGAAATGCTTATCACAAATTTTATTGCCAATGTATTTGGCGTGGGTGTTGTCTTGTTCTTAACCTATCGGTCGACCTACCAGGGATCGGAGGAGGTCTTCTGGCTGGTCAGCCGGATCGGCTGGGCATTTGATCCATTCTTGAGCATTCTGATTTTTATATTGACCCTAAAGTATGAACGTCCGATTCGGATTTTTTTTAATAAAACGGCTCAACAGGAACCCATATCCAACAAAATTACGATACAAGCCCGAAGACGACTGCTCAATGAACCCTTTTTCCTAATTGTACTGGATCTGAGTGTTTGGTTTGTCGCCGCAGTGCTGTATTCCGTGGTGTTTTGGATATCCGATGCAGAAAGGGATGTCGTTTTTATCACTTTTTTCCAGTGCCTTCAGACCGGTTTGATTACATCGGTCGCCGCCTTTTTCTTATTGAGAAGTGTCCTGCAAAGAAGGCTGGTACCCCATTTGTTCCCCGCCGGAGGCCTTTACAAGACGTACAAAACGTTGCGCATCCGCATCGGCACACGGCTTGCTGCGCTGGTGCTGGCCTGTAACCTGGTTCCGTTTTTTGCAATTATCACCATCACCAGCGCGAGCCATTATTCCAATCTTGAACCTGCGGTGATCCTAGAGCAATTGCGCTCAAATATTTTCGTTAATTCTTTGATTTTTATGGTTGTGGGCATCTTGTTGACGATTCTGGTGGTTCTCAATTTAAGGCAACCTTTTCAGAATATCTTTCGGGTTTTGATGGCTGTGAGAAAAGGCGACTTCAACAAAAAAGTAAGGGTAACCTCCAATGATGAGATTGGCTATACCGGTGATGTTATCAACGAAATGACTGAAGGGCTAAAAGAACGCGACCGGATGCGGCATTCGTTGGAACTGGCCAAAGAGGTTCAGCAAAACTTTATGCCCAAATCCGATCCAAGGGTGATGGGATTAGATATTGCCGGCCGAAGTCAATATTGTGAAAGGACCGGCGGGGATTACTACGACTATTTAGAAACAGGCAGGCCGGAGAAAGGTAAGATCGGTGTCGTCATCGGCGATGTGTCCGGTCATGGGATATCTGCGGCCTTGCTTATGGCTACTGCCCGCTCCGCCTTGCGCCAAAGGGTCCTGTCAGGAGGAGATGCTGGTCAAATTGTTTCAGATATAAACTGCCAGCTTTCCAGAGACGTCGAAGACTCCTGTAGATTCATGACCTTGTTTTACTGCCAGGTTGACGCACGCAACCACCACATCCACTGGGTGAGGGCCGGACATGATCCCGCAATTCTCTACGACCCTGAAACCGAGACATTTGAAGAGTTAAAAGGCAGAGGGATGGCCCTGGGGATAGATGAAAACTGGCAATATGAAGAGAATCAAAAGACCGGACTTAAAAAGGGACAAATTGTGGTGCTGGGCACAGACGGCATCTGGGAAGCGCATAACGCCCGGGGAGAAATGTTTGGCAAAGACGTTTTTTATGAAATCCTTCATCGCAATGCCACAAAACCCGCAACTCAAATTCTGGAAGCCGTATACAGCGAGTTGGCGTCTTATCAAATCGGTGTTGCCCCGGAAGACGATGTGACGATGGTGGTGATTAAGATCGAAAGCGAATGACAAACCGGTGACAGCCTTCCTGTGTAAAATCTAATTGTACTTCAATAGGCCCGAAAAAGCCTGCATTATCACTCGTTTCCCCTCCCTTGAGGGGCTGTGTCGTAATTGACAAAACCACGCATTTACTAATTTTGTCATTCCGGGCTTGACCTGGAATCCAGTGCTTTTTCAGGCTATTATGTTACTGGATGCCGGATCCGTCATCCCGGACCCCCAATCAAGTTGAGGGCAGGCCTGATCCGGGACCGGCATGACAGGCAGAATTTGAGCGCTTTTTTGAATTGCGACACAGTCTCTGATGGGAGGGGAATAACCCGACTGCCTCGCCTGAGCGGCTCGCGATGGCGGGCGTGGGGGGGGGGGGATGATCATTCCTTATTTTGTTAGAAGGTTGATTTGTTTTTCAGAGATGTGAAACCTACACTTTGCGGAAAAACTTTAAAATAAACAAAAAAAAGACCTGCACGGGGATGGCCACTGCTTCCCGCACGCAGAAATACATCCAGCGCATCCAGCCGGCTTCTTTTCTTGCGCCCGGCATTGGACGGTAGAAAGTGGAAATTCCCATCAGATGCAGCAGCACTCGGCAACGTAAAATATGATAATCGTCCGAACAGACAATCACATTGCAGGTTGCCGGAAATTGCCGAATGATGCGCACGCTGTGGATGACATTCTCAAGCGTGTTCTTTGATTTGTCTTCCATAAATATGCGTTCGCCGTTTACACCGGCTTCGATAAGCAAAGCCCGCATGGCCTCGGCTTCCGGACACGGCCTGTTTTTGACGATCCCGCCGGAAGGAATGAATATCAACTCTTCAAATTCGTCCTGCAGCTTCAAGGCCGCATTGACCCGCCGACGCAGGGCCGGCCCCGGCCTGCCATCCGGTAAAACGGCCGAACCCATGATGATGACAATTGTTTTTTCCATTTTGGACGGCAAAGTCTCGGATAGCATCATTGAGGATGTGGATAATTTATCGGCCAATTAACTTCTGCCATGACGGTGTTTGAAAGACGCAGTCGTTTGCCTCTTGTTCCATACGCCGGTAAAGCGGCTCAGGCAAGGTGAGCGTCAGGGTCTCCTCCTTAAACCGCTTGCGCATGACCTCTCGTCCATCGACGCCCAGCATACCCATTATTGCTCTAAGCTCAGCCCGGTCGGCCTGGGCATAGGCGAAGGCAGAGATTCTGTTACAGTCCGCACCCTGGGGTACCTGCACCGGATCAACCCCTGGCATTACCGATCCTGCAAGCGTGACCAGACCGGCGAGCTCAACCGGGCTCACCGGAAAAATAACGGCCCGCACGTTTTCATCAGAAGCAGTGCGACTCAGGCGCTTAAATAAAACATACTCGTTTGGGATGTCATAGCGTGGCAGCCCATTCAGGATCCACTCTTTGGCGAGTTCAGCATTGCAGTGCCTGCGCTCACCATACTCATACAAAGAGTGCCAATTCTTGGGAGTTGCTTCCATCCGGGCTCGGTAAGCCTCTTGATTAATGGCGGATTTGACCCCTTTGCTGAATACGGCAGCGTAACTATCCAGTAGTTCATCGGATGCATCAAATCCCACCCCAAGACCCAGGGCGGCACGACCTCCCGTACACGTTATGCTCTCTCGATTGCCGCCGGCGATTTTTCCACGTCGGGCTGCCTCGGCAAAAAGGTAGAGAATGCAACCGAACTTGCCCTTTTTGAACTGAAGTGCCTCATCAGGAATCGTATCACTCCAGATGACTGCCACCGGCTCAAACTCCGGTCGTAGATTCCTCACAATTGCGCTTTCCATGCTTAACCCCTATTTATAGAGATGCTTTGATCGGTCTTGCTGATCACGCTGCGAATTCATTTGAAAGCCACGGCAAAGAATTCCACACCGTGCTTACGGTTGGCTCCCATCTGCTCAGGATCATTTGTCCAGCCTGTTTCTTCGAGAAACACTCCGAGTTCTTCGGGTCGTATGCTCCAGGTCCACGGCTCTCCGACAACCTTCTGAAGCCATAGCATCAATCCGGTCCATCGACCGGCATCAGGCCGACCATCCGCACCGGTGGGGATATAGCTAAAGGCAATCCGGCTTCCGGCACCGGCGATTAGGGCACATTGACAAAATAAATCGCGGACCGCTTCGGGAGGCAGATACATCACGAGGCCCTCGGCTAGGATGACGGTTCGTGCACGCTGGTCCCATGGCGCGTTGGTCTTTAGAACAGCGGACAGCTTTTGTTTGCCAAGGTCTTCTGCAATTAGGAATAGATTGTCCCGCTGTCCGAGCGTGTCTATTCCTTTGGCCTTGAGACGGGCTGTGGCGGGGTGATCGATTTCATAAAAGTTCACCCCGGAGAACTCCGGCGCCAACCGCCACCCCATCGTGTCGTAACCGGCCCCCAGAACAAGGATCTGGGTTGCGCCGGCGCCGATCCCGTCTCTTACCTGGCGCTCACAGAACACCTTCCTGTGAGCAAAAGCCTCGAACTGACCCGGCAGCATCCAGTCGAACGCTTCATATACAGAGACCATTCGGCGGGAGCGGGACCATTGTACTGTTCTTGCTCCCGCTGCGCCGGAAGCAACGAGCAATTTCTCCGTAGCCTGCACGGTGCCGGGCGGAAAAATCCTGTCCATCCCCGGTTTTGCCCCCAGGGTAACAATGTTCAGGGCAACCTTGTACGCCGTTCTACTCGGTTTGGCCTGGCGCATGCAAACCTCTTTGAAACAAAACGCTCAGCGCGAGCTGCGTGATTGCAGATGAATTTGAGAATACATGCAAAATCGCAAAATCACATATATCTTCCTAACACCACATGCACCTCAGAAATACTCCTGGACTTTGAAGGCCACAAGGCCCGTGATCGTCATGTAGATATATGCCGACCCGCAAAAAAGCTATCTTTCAGCTTTTGTAGGCTGAAAGATGACCGATTCATCCACACTGCGTAGATGCAGATCC
>JASFPE010000377.1:0-5961 GCA_050116155.1 Desulfobacterales bacterium | reverse complement strand
GTATCCAGTATCTACTCTAAAGTAACAACTCTCTCCGAATACTATAAAAATAACTGAATAGGTAGGACTATGAATGGCAACATTATAATTAAAAATGCGGCGGAGCTGGTAACCTGCAGCGGGTTTGAGGCCAAAAGAGGAAAAGAAATGGCCGACCTGCATATTATTCACGACGGCGCTGTGGTGGTCAAAGAAGGTCAGATTTCAGCCGTTGGCACCACCAAAGAGATATTCACTGAAATTGAAAATTCAAAGCTCGATTTGAGCGCCTTTGATACGATCGATGCGGCCAATAAGGCCGTGTTGCCTGGCTTTGTGGATTCCCATACCCATTTTGTCTTTGCCGGATATCGGGCAGAGGAATTTTCATGGCGACTGCGTGGCGACACCTACATGGAAATCATGCAACGCGGCGGGGGCATCGCCAACACGGTCGCGTCCACCCGCAAGGCCAGTGCAGCCGAGTTGATAGAATCGGGAATTAAACGCCTGGACGCGATGCTGTCCATTGGTGTAACCACGGTGGAAGGCAAAAGCGGCTATGGATTGGATAAAGAAACCGAAATCAAACAGCTGAAGGTGATGGGCCATCTGGACAATGTCCATTATGTCGATGTGGTTCGAACCTTTTTGGGCGCTCATGCCGTCCCCCAAAATTTCAAAGGCAACCCAGACGCATTTGTTGATTACCTGACTGCAGATGTACTGCCGGAAGTAGCTGGAAAAAATCTGGCGGAATTTTGTGATGTGTTTTGTGAAAAAAATGTCTTTTCGGTGGATCAGAGTAGGCGTCTGTTGACCCAGGCAAAAGCGCAGGGCTTAAAAATAAAGCTTCATGCCGATGAAATCGTTCAGATCGGCGGGGCGGAGCTGGCCGCGGAGCTCGGTGCGGTGTCAGCAGACCATCTTTTGCAAGCCTCTAACGAAGGCATTCGTCAGATGTCTGAAGCCGGTGTAGTGGCAACCCTGCTTCCCGGAACTGCCTTTAGTCTCAAAGAGCCCTATGCGCGCGGTCGCTTTATTATCGATAATAACTGCGCCGTGGCGTTGGCCACCGATTTTAATCCGGGTAGCTGTTTCACGGAATCCATTCCGCTGATCTTTGTTCTGGCGACCCTTTATATGAACATCACCGTCGAAGAAGCCGTAACCGCCTTGACCATAAATGGTGCGGCCGCTCTCGACAGGCAGGATTCCATCGGCAGTATCGACATCGGGAAAAAGGGAGATATGATTGTTCTGGAGTATCCGTCGTATACGTTTATTCCCTATCATCTGGGAATTAGCACCGTTGAAAAGGTAATCAAAACGGGAAATTTAATCTTTGATAAAGAAAAGGGAGGAATCATTCATTGCTAAAAGATAATACCATCACCGAATATTTAGAAAAAACCGCCTCCGGCGAACCGGTACCCGGGGGCGGCAGCATTGCGGCGCTCAGTGCGGCGGCGGCGGCCAGTCTCACGGAGATGGTGGCCAACCTGACGATCGGAAAAAAGGGATACGCATCCGTAGAAACAGAGATGCGCGACATCGCCAGAACAGCCTCGAAATTTCGGGATAAATTCATCGGGGATATCGACAATGATCCCCAAGCCTATCAGCAGGTCCTTGCAGCCTTTCAATTGCCGAAAAATACGGTAACTGAAAAACAACGCCGCGCTATTGCGATCCAGGATGGTTTTAAAAATGCGGCCTTGGTCCCCATGAGTGTGGCCGAAGATGGGTTTAAAATCATGGATCTTGCTAAAAAGGTAATCGAAAAAGGCAATAAAAATGCTGCCACAGACGGCGCGGTAGCGGCAATGGCAGCCAGAACAGCCGTGATCGCCGCGTTGTACAACGTAAAAATAAATCTAACCGCCATTAAGGATGAGGCGTTTGTGGAGGAATTAGCCCAAAAAGCAAAAACCCTTGAACGACAAGTGAAAGATAAGGAAAAAATGATATTAGCAAGCATTGATATTTAAACGCATTTTTTCTAAAGCCAAAGGCCATCCTTGCCGATGATATAAAGATAGATACACGTGCAAATCGGTGTCGAATTTCTTTATAACTTCCAAGATCACCGGACGTGCAGGATAAAATTCGCTGAAGGCCAAAGGGTATATGCTACTCATCCCATTGACGGATAAAATCAGCTTGCGTAATCCACCGATCGTTACGATCTTCCTTATTCTAATCAACTGTCTGGTGTACTTCGTTTTCCAATTAAACGATAATGAAAAATATATGCGGGCCGAGGAGTATTATTTTGATTCCGGACTGGCCGAAATCGAAATTGTACAATATGTCAAATATCGAAACCCTTCCCATAATGACAACTCGATATATCACGCCAACGGCAAATTAAATGAAGACAAAGCCTTCCAGCAATACCAGGATATGATGAAGGATCATGCATATCTTGAAAAGCTTTTCAATCAAGAAATCATTGGCCCCGGGGATCCGGAATTTTCGGAATGGCGGCAACTGCGAGATGAATATGAGGATCGTCGCTCCGATATTGTGGCCTTTAATCACGGATTTATACCCGCCAAATCCAAACCAATGAGTTTCTTAACCCACATGTTTCTGCACGGTGGTTTGGGCCATCTGATTGGAAACATGATTTTTCTGTGGCTGGTGGGTTGTATGTTGGAAATGGGTGGCGGGAGAACGTTTTATAGCGCCTCGTATATTCTCGCGGGTTTGGGCTCTGTGGTGCTTTTCTGGCTAATTTACCCCCAGAGCCAGATCCCTTTAGTCGGTGCCTCAGGAGCGATTTCCGGTATCACGGGAGCTTTTACCGTTTTGTATTGTAAGAAAAAAGTCAAGCTCTTCTATTCCTTAGGATTTTATTTTAATTATCTAAAGGTCCGTGCGATTTTCCTTTTACCGATCTGGTTTGCCAATGAATTCTACCAGCTGTTTTTCGGTGGCATGAGCAACGTGGCCTATGTCGCTCATATCGGTGGCTTAATTTCCGGAGCAATCCTGGGATTCATCAACCTGAAAGTTTTACACGCTTATAACCCTGATGTTCTCGAACCCGAACCGGTGGACAACATATCGCCGATCATTGAAAAAGCACTGCAACACATCCGTCAACTGGACATGGAAACCGGAGCCCAATTGCTGGAAATGGCCTTGGCGAAAGATCCTGATCACATCGATGCCATAACATACTTGTTCAATGTTCGTAAAACCGACCCCAAAGAGCCACAATTTCATCAGATCGCCCAAAGGCTATTGGATCGTTTATCCTCGGAAAAAGACCATTATAAATCAGCTGAAAAAATTTTTGACGAATACACCCAATTAACCAAACGACCGCAACTGTCTGCAGATTTATATTTAAAACTGATTGTGATTTTTTCCCGATTGGGCCGTCCCGAAAAAGCCGAGCGACTTTTGGCCATGTTTTTAAAACAAAAGCCAGACTTTCCGGGCATTCCGATGGCCCTGCTCAAACTTGCCACCGGCTACCGCCAAAAGGGTGTGCGCGCAAAGTACCAGAAATGTTTAAAAATTCTCGGCAGCAAATATCCCAATTCAGCCGAAGGACAGATTGCCAGGCAAAGTCTTGCCAAACTGAGCAGCGCTTAATTTCCCACCTTTATACCCTCCTTGATTTCAGCCTCCAAGCCGATAAAATCGGGCTTCGGGTGGCACGAATAAAAAGGTTTCAGGTGTCGGGTGTCAGGTGTCAGGGCATAAAGCATTGGGCATGGGGCAGAGGGCATGGAGTAAAGGACTTTCGAATGCGGAATTTAAAGGCAGGATTCAAGATTCGGAGGTCTACGCGCCTCCGGCGGCGCCGAAGGCGACCAGGGGTCAAGGTCTAAAATCTTTTAATTCCTGAATTCCTCAATTCCTAAATCATCTGTCATCTGATTTCTGTTTTCTGACACCTGACACCTGACACCTTAATTAATTGAACTAGAAATTGGCCAAATAATTTTCAACAGTGGGGATGATGTCATGATGAGGGTATCTTTCTTTCAAAGCACCCAGCATTTTCTTGGACTTTTCGGCGTTCATCAGGCGATCATGGAATATCTGGGCAACACGAAAATAAGCCTTGGGGACAATTGGATTCTGGGGGTAGGATTTCACCAGGCGGTCGTATGTATTTAAAGCTTCTTTGATTTTTCCGCTTTCATTCAGCCAGCCACCCATTTTGAATAGGGCATCTGCGCCGGGAAGAAAATCCGGCTTTGATTTTAGACATTCCGCATATATCTTCAAGGTCTTGTTTTTATTATTATCAGCAGCCAGCAAATCCAGATGATGCGCGCCATGCTCAAGCAGTTCTTCAGTCCGCTTTCGCATTTTTAACAGATTGTAATACCGTTCCGATAGATTCACCCCTTTAATACCCTGGTTCTCAGTCATTTTCTTGATCTGCGCAATGGCTTCGTCGAGTTTGCCATCCTGAATGAGCGGATTAACCACATTCAAAATTGCCAAATCCGGATCGGCATTTTGGGGCTTGTGAACCTCATTGGAAGGATCCTGAAAATCCTCATAGTCGACCTGATATCCAATTCTATCATGGTACTGCAGGATAACATAACCCATCAGATGGTAAGAAACTATGGTATAAAAGCTTTCCGCAAAATTAGACAACATCAGATGCATGCCGGACGGAAAAATCTGGACAATATAATGTGCTAAAAAAGCCGGCGCTGTTCCCAGAAGAAAAAGGAAAAAATACATCAATAAGTAAGCCCACCCGATTCTAAAGGTCAATCCCACGAAGGCAACCGGGTTTATGGCATTAATAAGACTGCCGCTGGTGGCCAGGAGAATGATCATCGAGGGAATAAAAAACAGGGTAACAATCAGAAACACGATGCCAAGAAAGATATGGGTTGCTGCGGTAATAAAACCAAATCCAAAAAAAATCATCAAATACAGCAGAAATTGTTTGAATACCAGATTGACATCATCGGATATGGTGTTGGAATTAAACGGTGGCGGTTTCAGATTTCCTTTGGCAGTCGCCTTCAGGGATTCAAAAGAATACTTCAGCACCATAAACCAAAATATCCCGCGGATGATGCCCATAATTAAACCGGGACCCGATAGAAACAACGAGACTACCGCCACAACCGCCATCAGAATCAGAGGCGAGGGGGAAAATGGATAGGCAAATATTCGTGGCAAACGCTTCCAGAAGGGCTCAATCAGATTCGTGGCGCCAACCCATTCAACCGGAAGATTGCATTTCGGACAGAAATGAAGGGTTTTTTGCCCAAAACTCCCACCTTCGCGTTCGGAAACACACTCGGGACATAAATAACCACCACATTGCCCACAATTCCAGTGTGCGAGTCGGGTGGGGTGGGAATTGCAATATTTTTTCATTCTTGCCTCTTACTAGACACCGGTTAAGAGCGGCCGCCATTTATCCCGGCATCGTCTGGGACCACTTTCTAAATAAATCATAAAAACTGTTTTCTTTTTTGACCGTGATATCCATATCGTTGGCGGTGACCAGGAATTCCTCCAGCTTACCGCGCTCGCCAATGATAAACGAAAACTCTAAGGTTTCGATCTGTCCCCCGGCTAACTCCACAGAACAACTCATCTCACCAAAACCTGCTTCAGCGTGAAACGAGCCATTGAATTTTACATTATAAATTAACTCGCCATTCAAAAGATAACTCGATCCATCGTCCTGATAATCTGAAAATAAGCAATTTCCGTAAACATGAAAAACACCTTCATTCATGAGTACGGTCATATTCGTGACGACCGAATCGTCTTCGCTTCTAAAAACGCCATCCGCTGCATTTGCATACTCATTGTTTATCTCCAGGGTATCTTGAGCCATGGAGTCTTCAAAACCTCTCATGACGGCCTCCATGGCATCAAAGACTTCTTTGTCGGATGGTCCGTTGTAACGGCACCCGCAAAAGACCGCAGCAAATACGTTAAGTAGGGCAAAATAAATCAAATATTTTTTCATTGGTG
>JASFPE010000376.1:0-5978 GCA_050116155.1 Desulfobacterales bacterium | reverse complement strand
GATAGGCGAGGTGTAGGCCCGCTCCTGGATCGTTGCCGAGTAGTTTTTGGGGTGTGGTTTTCCCAATGCCACGGCGTCGTAAAGTGAGTGTCTGGGCGTCGGTATTTGCAGTACACGGGCATAATAAAACGAACTCACTTTGGGATCGAAATCCGGGTCTTCCCATACCGTGGCCAGCACGGCATCCCCAATGGTATCAGTCCAGGTTGCGGTCTTCAGATCTACGGTGTTGCCCACAGGCTTGACCTTGCCGTCTTTGTTCACGGTGCGGTCGTCGGACAGAGCCACGTTATAGATCTTCTCTTTGGGTATGCCCTTGCCGTCTACCCAACCTTTGATCACCTGAATCCGATCCAGATTGGCGTGATTTGGATCTTTTATGGCCTGAATGAGGAAGGTCGGTGCCTTGTCATTTTTTGTCAGGCTCAGATCCCCGCCCATGGGAGCACCTTTTGTATATCCGATTTCTGCTAAATTGGACATGTAAGCATCTGTCTTGTCAAAATCCCATCCGCCGAAAAAGCGTACCTGAAGACGTGGGCCAGTGGTAGCATAAACCTCTTTGCGACGGAATGCATCGAAAATGGCCTCGCGGGTATTCTCCTCAGCCCACACTGCGGCCAGACCGGCCGCGCCCATGTCCAGGCCGATGGAATTCGGGGGAACGATCACTTTTTCAGGATCAAAGGTGTTTTCCGGTGTAGAGTCTATTGCCATTTTACCCCAGAAATTATCCTCTTCTGCCGAAGCCATGCCCGTATGAGAATCTGTTGAGCCTATCAGTCCGAATTTGTATGGGTTTACTCCGATCCGGGCCTCGATGGCCAGGCCGCGCATCAGGGCGGTGCGGGAATAATCTCCGACTTTGGCAACGCGCTCTTTGTGCTGTTCGATGTACTCACGATCCTCGGGGCTGAGTTCCTTCAGCACAGCACAACCAAAAGCGCTGACCTCTTTACCTTCCCCCACTTCGAGGACGTGATCGTAGGTCTCATAATCGGCGAATTCATCGGTTGGCGACAGCATAGGGTGGGTTTCGGAATCTCCTTTGATCTGGGTTGTCTCCACCACTGTTTCCCAGCGCATACGCGACTCAGCATAAGCTTTTGAAATCGGCTTTCCGTAACTGTCCTGAATAGGAAACATCAATCCTTTGCTAATATTTTGATTGTGGGGGATGGCAACGAAATTTGCCCCGATATTTTTCGATGTCGTGTCCATCCATGTCCAGAGGTCTTCCGGTTTTGTGCTGTCAAAAAGCGAAAAAGGAAGAAACTGCTCTCCTTTTTCTTTGCCTTCCCTTAGAAAAACCACTCTGTGCAAATTGGCGCCGTTAGGTGTAGAACTCCATTCCCATCCTAAAAAAGTGGTAAATTTGCCGGGATCGTAATGCCTTTCAGCTGCATCCATGATTTCATCCCAGACCGTTCTCCGAACCTCTTCCGAATTGAGTTCAACATTGGGTTCGCCCTTATTCACGCCTTCGATAAGTTCGGCGAATACCTGTAATTCTTTCCCTTCCTGCGCCATTTTCAAATATCTTTTGCCGCTTTCGGTTTTGAGGATAACCGGATCTTCCTCAAACATTTTGGGAATCACACCCATATACTCTGCGTGATCCGCCACAACCAGAAAATCCAGTGGTGTTCCGATTTTGATTTTGGCCCGGTGAAAGGGGTGCACAACCGGCTCTCCCTTGGCATACCGGTAGGCCGTGTCCGGATCGGCCGTCCGGTTTTGCAGCAGATAGGCATCCGGGGAATAGGAAGTGTGCAGGTGGGTATCGCCCCAGTAAACCTGAGTGTTCCGTATCTGTCCCGCCTGTACCGTAATCGACATAGCAAACGCCAGCACTACTAACAAAACCGCTAAAGACAGTAATTTTTTCATCACTTTGCTTACTCTCCTTTCGATGAGTTTCTGAATCGTCAAGGCGTATACCAAAACGCTTAACGTTTTTTTGTGTTTACAAACTCGGTTGGCATAGCAACGTTGTCCCGTATTATGCTTTTTAGTTTTTGTCAAGAGAGTGCCGCTCATAAAAGTTCGGTGCATGCAACATGATAATATCTTTAGACTTACTGTGGTTCTCGAATTGAGTTTTTGTACATTCCATGTGGCCATACTTAATTTTTTGGTTCATCAAAAAGTATAGATTTCTTGCTTGTTGAAAACATTATGGATGATTCATAAAGGATGTATATTAGACTGAGTATTCTGTGCTTTTGGAAGGGCAGCTATTATTGACAAATAGCAGACTAAAGACGAAGTAACCCCCTCAATTATGTTTCATAGACGTCCAATCTTCAAGAAAGTCTCCGGCTTTATCGAGCTCAAAGATGATTTGTCGGGCCATAAGGCGGCCGAAGGCGACCGAACCGAACCATCCAGCATCAAATTTTATTGATGTCACCGTATCAGAACGACGCACAATAAAAAGGTCGATTCTCTCTTCTTTAGCATCACAAAAACGTAAAAATGTTTGACTATTCTCTATTTTCTTGTCTTTTACTTCAAGTGAGAGTGTGTCTCCGGCACGCAACGTTGCTGTAACTACATCGTCATATTTAGCTACCCAAAAGCTTTCGCCTTGGCCCCCACCTAAATTATTAAATGCAACAGGAGCGTAGCTGCCTGCAGTGCCTATTGTGTTTAATGCGATAGGAGAAAGGCACCCAACATTACAAATTAAGCCAATAAACAATGCGATTAACCTACCTGCTCTCATCATGACTTTGCACATAGCTTACGGGATGCGATAACTTCCAAAACTTCTGCCCCATCTTATGATCACTCAAGGAACTCTATACTCTTGATAAACGCTTTTGCTTTTCCCTGGTTTTTGGCTTTAGTAGTATCGATCGCCATAGCAATGCCGGATATCAAGGGAACCTCATCTTTTTCATATTTTCGCTTGAAGGCTTCGATCAGATTATATTCAGAAATGACAGTCTCTCCCTCTTTTGGATTTCCCAAACAGACATAGCGCCCCGATTTCTTGAAATATCTGCCAATGTAACCTTTTCCAATCTTTTCCTCTCTGCCAAGAAAAAAGCCGATGAAGTAAGGCGCATTGGGTATGAGGAAGCTGCCGCTGGAAATCTTATCATAGCCAAAAAACACAATAACCATCAAAGCCTCATTTCGTGTCCTTTCCTCGTAGGATACACCTTCAGGATAATCAAAAACGCCCCATTCGAGCCTGATGGAGGTGAATTCTTCAAGATCGACACCCTCGTTTAATATAATCCCCAACATCGAACTCTTTACATCAAGAACCAGGCCTTCTTCACCGACTTCCAAATCAAGTTTTTTGCGGTTTTGGGCATCTCTTTTAAACTCAAATCCCTTTCCCTTCAGCCATGACTCCACTGAGCCCTCTTCGTAATCAGTGAAGTCAATCATGAAGTTGACTTTCTGAAAGGTATCTTTTCCCCTGGCTTTATCGTCAGCTTTTTCCGAAAATGCTGAATCAACACTTGAAATCATGAACGGTAGAAAAATAAATAAACAGGCGATTGATCGTATCATATTGTCCACCTTCTAAAACTTCCAATTGACGTTGAAGCCTAAAAAGAAGATATTGTTGCGTTCATAATCACCTCTGAGCAGATCGTTTCTAATCCTGGCGTCGTCATAATCAGCGTGCACAAACTGCCCTTCAAGTGACACATTGTCACGCCAATGATATTGTGCTCCGGTTTCCTTACGTTATTTTGCATCATTCATATGCTAATCTAAAAGCTTTTGCAATAATCCGAATTGTAACATACATGCCTTAGCCGAAAATTTCGAGGGACCGGAAATTTGTTAGATGTGATGATGTAAGGTACAAATTATTGCGATTGTGGGATCATAGCCGGTACCCGCACTTTTTAAGATTTGTGTAAATCGTCCCTCAATCCGATTTTTTCCTTTTCAAATCTGCAAAAATCTTTAAATCAAATTTTTGATTGCAGCAGAATGTCTAAGCAGTGCTCTTAATCGCGGTTAGAACTGAAAAGGTTGACTGATCATCATTTGCAGACCAAGTCCCTCATCGGAATAGGCCGAGTCGATCCGCACCACGATGCCTTGTGCCCAAGCCCGGATGCCCAAACCGGCATCCCATTTCATGTCCGAGTGCAGCCGCGAAAAGCTCCATTCAGGGGCTACACGCCCGATTTCCACAAAGGGGACAAACTGTAGCCATTTGATTCCGACATATTTTTGAACGCGCGGCCAGCCTTCAAAAGGATTCCACTGGGGAATTAATCGCAGCTCGGCAGCGTAGTAGACGGCGGCCTTGTCGTTGAACCGCTGGGAGGGAAAGCCGCGCATGCGCCAAAGACCGCCCAGGGTCGAACCAGTGTATGCCGGCGGGCGATTTGAAATTTCACCGCCGGATCCTTCATCCCAGGTGGGAGAGTAAGAAGTCCAGTAATCCAGTGCGAGCACACCCTGGCGCAGCCAACTGCCCATTTTGAGCGGAATGTAAGCATCCAGCTCTCCTTCGACGTTGGTCCACGAATCCGAGCTGTTAAACCAGCCGAAATCCCGCGACACCTTCCCTCGTAAGCCGAATCCCTTGGATGGATTGGCTGCAAAGTCCCGGTTGTCCAAAAACAGCGAAAAGTCAAGACCGTTTGTTTTTAATGTGGTATCGATATCATCGCCGTCAATCTCCTGGGATCGGTAAAAGGGCCGCATCTCCAGGTAGCTGCGGCCGCTTTTGAATGGATTCAGGGAGGTTCCGCCCTTGGGTTCTGATATCAGCAGTCCATCCTTGATTTTATAGGTGGTGATAATCTCGTCCCGGCCGTTGCCGATCGGCAGCAGATATTTGAATCTCAGCCGCAAAAAATTATCCCAGCCATTGCCCTCGACAAAGTTGTCCTCGTCCGAATCGTTGCTGCCGGCGCGTTCATTCGGAAAATCAGGGTTGCCGTCGATATAGGATTCATTGTCACTGAAGTAGCCTACCGACACGACAGGATCCAAAAAAAGCCGATCGATGCTCGGCATCTGAATGTCGCGTCCCACCAGAAAGCCCATGCCGCCCTTGGTGCCGACAATGGCCGTGGCCAGCATAAGAGCCTGCTTCTGTGGGCTGCCCACTTTGCCGTAAACATAGCCGGGGGCAAATCCGAAATTCTCGTTGTAAAAGGCATACGGTAGGCTGAGAGTTTGTTCGGAAAATTGATCATCCGGGCCGAGCCGAACGCCCTGAGCAAATGCCATGTGCCAGAAAATAAAAAAAAGAAAAAGAGACCATCCGATGACGCGTTTGTTCATCCGTCTGTTCCTCATCAAAAAATTGAGCCATTAAAATCTACTGCTCAAAACGGTATGGCCGCGCCGAATACCACAAAAGCCACCTGGTCACCGGAAGCTGTCAAAACCACCTGACCGCTGTCCTCGGCAATGGCCAAGGTCCACCCGAGGCCGTCGCGCATCTTCTCATAACCGTCTTCGGCGCCCTGTAAAATCAACTTGCCGTCTACTCTCTCGGACCGTTCGATAGTTGTGTCCGGAATATCTTCTTCGCTCTGGTTTGGGCGGATGGTTTTCTTTGCAAAGTCAATTTTCAGAAACTGCGGCAACCCCACACTATCGGCACTGACGTCCCGGCAACCCTCTACCCGGGTGCATTCGAGAATACGCGCAACAGAGACCAGTACCGGCTTAGAGCCGTCGAAATCACCAGCTGTCGCCCACGGGGTTAGGCCAAAACATACGAATAAAAATATTATTGCTGCGACTTTACTCATTATAACCTCCATTTTAAATATGAAGTGTTCTAATCGAATTGCGCATTTATTTGACGGAGTATCCTTTGCCTTCCATGCAGGCCGCGAAGTTGCGGTTGTACAGATTGCGCTTCTGCATGTACTGATTAGCCTGCTCCTGCTCCCACTGCTTTCGTTTCGCATCCGCCTGTCTGTTCTGAGAGCTGCTGCGCATGCCTCCGAGAGCGCCGCCTGTGAGACCGCCAATCA
>JASFPE010000375.1:0-5981 GCA_050116155.1 Desulfobacterales bacterium | reverse complement strand
TCCTTTAGCGGAATGGACCGTGGATAGGATCAGTCGATCTTCTGGCGCCGATTCGTCAAAGAGTGAGTCCTCCATGCTGGTGTTGGGCGGCTCTAATGCCATATCGGTGAGAAATTGCTCGAGGTTTTCATAGCGCTCCATTATTGCCACCAGATGTTCGAGGTCCCTGGCTCTTTTGGGATGATCATCATAATTTTGTTCCAGGATGGGCAGGTAGTATTTCATAATGGCTTCACCCATTTCAGCCACAGACATGGGATGGGTGTCCATCTTCGCAAATAGGTCCTTAAGCCGACCAAGTCCTTTTATACCCCTTAGCGTTAATTTGACCGTCAACAGACCGGTGTATCCAGCTTTTTCCTTGAGAACGGCTTCATAAATTTTTTGAGCTGATTTGGGGCCAATTTTTTCAATCAACAGTAGAATTCTATACCAGCTGATTCTGTCGACACCATTGGCAATCACCCTTAAGTGTGCCAGGACATCTTTAATGTGTGCGGATTCGACGAATTTAAATCCGCCGACCTTAATGAACGGGATCTCCGCTCGATTCAATTCAATTTCAAGGTCAAAGGAATGGAAACCGGCACGAAACAAAACGGCTATCTGACGCAAGGATATACCTTGTTGATGTAGTTCTAAAATCTTTTCCACCACAAACCGCGATTGTGTGTTTTCATCGTCTGCTGATAGAAGAACCGGCCTCGTTCCACCGGACCGCGTCGTAAATAGAGATTTGGTATATTTTTCTCTGGCATTGCTAATAATTTCGTTGGTGAGATTTAAAATCGGCTGGACGCTGCGATAGTTTTCTTCTAATCCAATGATCCGCGTGCCGCTAAAAATACTGGGGAAATTCATGATATTTTTAAAATTCGCCCCGCGAAAGGCATAGATACTTTGCGAGTCATCTCCGACCACCATAATATTTTTATGGGTACTGGCAAGCAGATATAATATTTCAGCCTGGATTTTATTGGTATCCTGATATTCATCTACCATGATGTATTGATATTGTGAAGAGATACGCTGGCAAATATCGGTATGTTCACGTAAAAGCAATTGCAGGTTCGTCAGAAGGTCATCAAAATCTAGAAATTGATGTTCGCGTTTGCGGGTTTGATAGGCTTTGTGAAGTTCGGCAATCGCGTCGATGTTATCCAGGAAATGCGGATAATCATCATAGACCACATCTTCAATGGGAATGACTTTGTTGACTGCCTTGCTGAAGATATTTGCCAGCGAGCTTTTTCTTGGAAACGCGCGCTGTTTTGTGCTCAGATCCATTTCTTTGCGCAGCATATGAATCATGCTTTCAGCATCTGCGCGATCCAAAATAGCAAAACCGGTCTGCAGATCTAGTCGGGAAGCATATCTGCGGAGAATGGCATTGGCAAAAGAGTGAAAGGTTCCACCGGCAACGCCTTCACATCGGCTATCCAGCAAGTGAGCAGCCCGTTGCAGCATTTCCTGGGCTGCTTTGCGGGTGAAGGTGAGCAGGAGGATAGAAGACGGTGGAATACCCTCTTCGACCAGCCGGGCGACGCGATAGGTAAGTGTTCTCGTCTTTCCGCTTCCCGCCCCTGCAATTACAAGCAGCGGGCCTTGGGTGCAACTGACTGCCTCGAGCTGAGAAGAATTCAGTGCCGTTTCATAATCGATGTTATACATTGATTCTATCTTTTTCCATATAGCTAGTCCATTGTCAATATTGGATTTTGGTCTTCGTCTTTACTGCTTGTAGTGTTGACTTTTAGAAGAGAATGTATTACTCTTCTATAGGATAAATTCCTAAAATAAAATCTGAAGTTCTAGGAGGATAAATCTAATGAAGAAAATGAAAAATCAACTAAAAACTATTTCCAAATCGCTTGTCAGTCTCTCCAAACAGGTTGACAGACTTACCAAGCAGGTTGATAAACTTCAGCCGGCCACAAAAAAAGCAGCTCCCAAAAAAGCGACTGCCAAGCGAAAAACGGTTGCCAGAAAAACAGTTGCTAAAAAGAGAGCACCGGCTAAAACCACAAGAAGAGCACCGGCTAAAAAAGGTCTGACCGTATTGGATTCGGTTCACAATGTGATTAAGCGAAGCCGATCAGGGGTGACGATAGCCACACTGAAATCGAAGACGAAACTCGATTCCCGACAGCTGAGCAATGCGCTTTACAAGCTTTCTAAAAAAGGCCTGGTTCGCGCAAAATCCCGCGGTGTATATGTAAAAAAATAGTCCAACGAATTTTTGCTTCCGCACACAATTGATCAAACCCAAATAGCCTTCTGTTAACTTAATCATCAAGATGGTCAACAGGAGGCTATTTGTTTTGAGCCTTCTTGACCCAAGCTTTATTCACTGCTTCCACATGATAACCTCTTTCCTGTTGCTTCATCTCTCATCATTTGATATGTGACAGGCTTTAATTTGGCTGTGAAAGGAATAAAGATGAGCACAAAGGAGATCGCAGCAGATCCCTTTACCAAAATTTGGAAATTTTTTGCTTCTGTTCGTTTGACCATAGTGTTGCTATTAACGCTGGCCGCCACCTCGATCATCGGGACGTTAATTCCACAAAATCAATCTCCGGATGACTATGTCAACGCTTTTGGGGCCTTTGTCTATCGATTGTTTGATGTGCTGGGCCTGATTGACCTGTACCATTCGTGGTGGTTTCAAACCTTGATGCTCATGTTGGCGGTGAACGTACTGGTATGTTCCATTGAACGGCTTTCTGTTACATGGCGGATCATCTTTGACAGGCATCCGAAATTTAATATTTCACGATTCAGGCGCCTGCAGCAACAGGAAGAATTTACAGCTGATGGCCCTGCAGAACAGTTGAAAAAGGGGTATCAATCAATTATCTCCCGCCATTTTCGTTTTCAACGGGTTGAAGAAACGGAAAACGGGTTTGCCATATTCGCAGAGAAGGGCCGCTGGACACGGATCGGTGTCTATATTGTTCATTTGAGCGTCATTCTGATGCTTGTCGGCGCGGTGATCGGATCTATTTTTGGATTTGAAGGATTTGTCAACATTGCTGAAGGCGACAGCGTGCAACGGATTCGACTGCGAAACAGCAGCCACATGCTTGACCTTGATTTTGCCATTCGTTGTGATGATTTTGATGTAAGCTTTTACGACACGGGAGCCCCGGAGGAATTTCGCTCCAGCCTGACGATATTAGAGCAGGGCAAGCCGGTTTTATCCAAAGATATCATTGTCAACGATCCCCTGCATTACAAAGGCATCAGTATTTTTCAATCCAGCTATGGCGAGTTGCCCGCCCAAAAACAGGATGTTCAGATATCCGATGATATTACCCTGAGCTTTACCAGTAAAGCTTCCGGAATGATTTATGAGAAAAAGGCACGCATCGGTCAGCCGATAAAGATTCCCGAGAACCTTGGCAAATTCGTGATTGATGAGTTCAGAAATGCCTTTAATTTTCGGGGCCAGGATCTGGGAGCGGCCATTGTCGGAACGCTTCATCAGACAAATGGTGTTACTGTTGAGGTTGTGTTGCCCGTAAAATTTCCGAGCTTTGATAAGATGGGTCCAATTTTCAACCAGACACGTAAAGATGATGTGATTATTTCGGTTGCCGATATTAACGCTAATCAAACCCGGGCAGATGTGCGCTATTACACCGGCCTTCAGGTGGCGCACGATCCCGGCGTCTGGGTGGTCTACAGTGGCTTTATATTCATGATTATCGGCTGTTACATCACATTTTTTATGTCTCATCGGCAAATTTGTGTGGATATCCACGCAAGCGGCGACAAATGCCGAATAATGGTGGCCGGCACCGCCAACAAGAATAAACTAGCAAACGAGCGCAAAGTAAAAAAGATTGCGCATATCCTGGTCAATGATGGGCGGTAGTGCCAGCCGGATTTGCACAATCAATCGTATTTTTCAAGGGCTAATTTTTCCCGTAACGATTTAAAGAGGAAATATTATGACTGGTTCTTATGTATTGTCTTTCGTTACCTTTATTTACGGTTTGGCAGGATTCTTATATATCTGCGCGTGGATTTTTAGAAAACCGGCAGCCGGCAATTTCGCTACCTGGATCGCCATTGCCGGTTTCATCGGCAATACCGCAGGGATTCTGATGAGATGGATAGAGTCCTATCAGCTTGGCATCGGCCATGCCCCATTTTCAAATTTATATGAATCCCTGGTTTTTTTTGCCTGGGTCATCGCCTTAATTTACCTGGTTCTTGAGCGCAAAGTCGGCAATCGTATCATCGGCGCTTTTGCCATGCCGATCGCTTGCCTGGCTATGGCGTATGCCGCTTTGAAACCTGGAATTACCAGTGACATCCAGCCGCTTATCCCCGCTCTCAAGAGCAACTGGCTGATCGCCCATGTGATCACCTGTTTTATCGGCTATGCTTCCTTTGCAATTGCTTTCGGTGTCAGTGCCATGTACCTGATTAAATATGGCCGGGATGAGGAACAAATCGGTTGGATGGATTTCGTTAAACCTTTGATCCTGTTTGCCATGATAGCGCTTTTCAGCCGGGTTTTGTTTGTGGGAAACTGGGCACTGGCCCTAATTATTGCGCTTCCCATCTGTTTTGTTTTTTATGCAGTTGTTTTGGCTGTTCGCCGACTACCGGTGGACCTTAAAAACGGGCTACTGGACAGGTTTCCGGAAAACAGAGTTCTGGATGAGCTCGGCTATCAGCTTATTATGCTGGGGTTCTTATTTTTATCGGTCGGTATCATCACCGGGGCGGTGTGGGCCAATTCTGCTTGGGGACGCTACTGGGGCTGGGACCCCAAGGAAACATGGTCTCTGATAACCTGGTTCATTTATGCGACCTTATTGCACGCGCGAATGATGCGGGGGTGGCACGGCAAACGCATTGCCTTTCTTTCTATGCTGGGTTTTGCGGCGGTTCTGTTTACTTATTTCGGAGTTAATCTATTGCCCGGATTGCATAGTTATGGGGCCATATGACCCTGATTTTTGCTTGACAAAAATCGGGTGATTAAGGTACACAACCGCCAGTTATTTTTGAGATCTTTATGCACGCGCGCGCTCTTGACGGTTTTGCTCAATGATAATTTCAAATGTAGATTGACGGAGTTGCCATGAGTACCAACGATAAAACCAATGAGGATTCCGCAGAAAGTACCGATCAACAACCCAATGAATCTTCTGCCGAAATAACCGTTACAGAACAGGATGCTAGTGCCGTCGGGCCCATCATCCTGTTTTTTATTTTTGGCCTGGTTGCCAGTCTGGTCGTGGGTTGGGTTGTTTTTCCACAGCTTCTTTATTCCCATAAGCAGCAACCGGTAGCCTTTAACCATGCCTTGCACAATGAAGAGGTTGATGAAGGCTGTGAGAGCTGCCATTTTTTCAGGGACGACGGCAGTTACTCCGGCGTGCCCAAACTGGCCCAATGTTTGGGCTGCCATGAAGAAGTGCTGGGAGAAAGCGAGGCAGAGCGGATATTTGTCGAGGAATATGTGGCCAAAGAGCGGGAAGTTCCGTGGCTGATATATTCACGACAACCGGATTGCGTATTCTTTTCGCATGCGGCTCATGTAAAAGTGGCCGGAATGGAGTGTGTGACCTGCCACGGTCCGATCGGAGAATCTGAAAGTCTTAAGGTTTATGAAGAAAATCGAATATCCGGTTACAGCCGGGATATTTGGGGAAAGAACATTGCCGGAATCAAACGCAACACCTGGGATCGCATGAAAATGGATGATTGCGCCGAATGTCATCGAGCAAAGAACGTTAATCAGGGCAGTGTTCAGACCCTCAAGGGCGGCTGCTTTGTGTGTCATAAATAATGCTGGGGTCCAACGACCGAATGAAGGGATTTCAAGCTAATTTCGTTATTCAACAATAAGAGGAACGTGTCGATGAAAATAGACAGAAGAAGTTTTTTGGCCTTTGTTCTTGGAGGTGCTGCTGGCACGACGCTTTCACCGTTGCCCTGGAAGCTGACAGACGATTTAG
>JASFPE010000374.1:0-5986 GCA_050116155.1 Desulfobacterales bacterium | reverse complement strand
AGTTTTAAAACCGTTCCATGAAAGCCTGCGTCTCAGCGTGCATATGATAATCGCCCCAAAGGCGCCGACCGCTCCAGCCTCGGTCGGCGTAAACCACCCGATGATAAGACCCATCAGCACGAAGACGATCAGCACGACGATCTCCCCGCAACTGAACAAGGATTTTATCTTTTCTGCAAAGGGGGCTTTTTCTGCAGGTGGGCCGAGTTGGGGTTTCCACCAGCATAGGAGGAAGATTACGGCTATGTAGAAGAGGCCTTCGAGTATTCCGGGAATGATGCCGGCCACGAATAGCTTACCGATAGACGTTTCGGTCAGGATGCCATAAATGATGAGCGCGCCGCTGGGCGGGATCAAGACTCCCATGGTCCCTCCCGCGGCGACGGCGCCGGTTGCCAAGGCCGGATCGTATTTGAGCCGTTTCATCTCAGGTATGGAAACCAGCCCCATGGTGGTTGCCGTAGCAATGCTGGAGGCTGAGACGGCTGCGAAGATTCCGGAACCGACAACGGCCGCCATGGCCACACCCCCTCGTTTATGGCCGAGCCACTTGGATGCAAGGTTAAACAGGTCACGGCCCATTCCACTGACAAAAACCACCTGGGCCATGAGTATGAACAGCGGCAGCACCGCCAAAGAGTAATCCGTAACGGTCTGGAATGGAACAATCGCAAGTTTGGTAAAAGCAGCGACATCGGAAATGAGATAAAACAGCCCCACAAACCCCATCAATGCCATTCCAGCGCCAATCGGAACGCCTAATGCCAATAATGAAAAAAGCACCACAAAACCGAGAATTCCAAGAAGTATGGGACTCATTTTCGCAAAATCCTCCTGATTGCCTGGGATAGATCCACAAGATACGTCAAGCAAAAAAGACATAAACAGAATAACCATACGATACGGAAAGGCAGGTAGTGAACCCCCAGTATATCCGTGGTCTCCTCTAGGCCATTTTCCCAGGCCAGACGCGCACCTCCCCAGGCAATCAAGGCCCATATCGCGAAACTGAGCAGGGATGCCAGTATTTCGGTTAGATCACGCAGCCTCGGGGGGAATCGGGAGACGATGAGATGGACAACGACATGTGTTTTTTGCAAGGCAGCGTAAACCAGCGCAAAGGCCACCGGAATCACCATTGTTAATTCGAACAGCTCATAGCTTCCTGGAATGACGAGATGCACAAATCTCCCGAAAATATTGCTCATCAGAAGCAGCATGCCGATTATCAGAAAAATTCCTCCGAGAAATAGGCCTCCTTTGGTTATGCGGTGAAGCAATGCGGCAAAGGCATCCATGTTTCCCCCTCTAGCGTTGACTTTTTGAAAAATCCGACAACTTGAACCTATCTCAAAACGGCCCTTTCAATTACTTGCTGCCCTCTTTTATTAAACGCCGAATTTCCTTATAGACGTCGGTACCCGGCAGTCCCTTGGCATCAAGCTTTTCCATTTTCTTAGCTATGGTGCTGTCAACAACGGCGTAGACTTTAGCCAATTCTTCAGGAGGAAGTTTGATAAATTCCACCTTGTGCTTTTTTGCCAGATTAATGCCTGTCTCTTCGTTGGCAAAGACCAACTCCTCTACCTTGAGTCCGAACCACTCTACATTGTCTTCGAACACCTTTTGGATATCCTTGGGCAGCTTGTTCCAGGATTTCAGGTTAAATCCCCAGTGCCCGGCCGGAGCGGAAGCGATATTCAATTCTAGGGCATACTTGACCACCTCTGCAAACCTGAATGACTTCAAGGTTTCATATGGGGCAAAAACAGCATCTATGGTGGTTTTCTGCAATGCCGTGTAACTTTCACTCATGGGCATGACGATACCCTCTCCACCGAGTCCCGTAGCCACTTTGGATAGGTCGCCGGAGGCCTTTGCGGTCAGGCCCTTGAAATCAGCTGTTTTGCGGACAGGTTTCTGAGCAAGAAGCAGCTGGTAGGGAGGGATAGATGCATAGGCCATTACCTTAATCCCGGCGTCGGTAAACTCCGCTTCGAGTTGAGGGAACTTGGCGGACACCTCATAATAGACCTTGCGGGCAAGTTGTCTATCATTAACCCCGTAAAAAACCATGCGGAACGACTTCTCAAAATCGAATCCCATGGGGGCATAGGCGCCGGAAAAATCTCCGATATCGGCGACACCCTTGGCAAGCTCCAGGGCAGATTGCCTCGGCTTATACAGCGCGCCGGCCCAGAAAGGTTTAATTTTCACCTTTCCCTGTGCTTCCTTTTCTATCTTCTCGATCCAGAGCTTAGCGGCAACCGACATGGGGTGCGTCGGCGGCCAAAGACCGGCATAGGTCAGCTCAATGGGGTCTGCAGCCTGTAACGTTTTCCCGCCAACACCAAATGTCAGCCCCAGCACGATCAGGGTCCCCGAAATAACCATGAATAGACGATTGTGGAATCTTCTCATTTTTCTTCTCCTTTCTATGATTAATTCGTTTTGTTGTTGATGAAGCCCATTCGCCGATTAACAATCTGAATCTTCTAATACGATAAATGCATGATGCAAATTGGCTTGCTGAAATAAGCCGTCTTCCGGCAAAATGTTCCGGCCTCATCCTCCGATGTTAACCGTCAGGCCAAATGATTCAAACATTTTCTTAAGCTCTTGCATGCGTTCGTCACCGGGTGTTTCCAGGTGAACGGCCTTTTGAGGCGCTTCCATGCGTTCATATTTAGTCTCGCCAAGTCTGTGATAGGGCAACAGATGAACCGTTACGGTCCTGCCCAGTTCGTCGGCAATGAATCTGGCCGTCATTTTCAGGTTTTCAGCCGAATCATTACAGCCCGGCATAATGGGAACGCGCGCGAGCATGTTCAGCCCCAGCGTATGATATATCCGTTTGGCATTATCCAAGATAAGCTCGTTGTTGACGCCGGTATAGTCCTGATGAACCTTCGGATTCATGTGTTTAAAGTCATAAAGCACCAGATCGACATGTTCGAGAATACGGTTAATGATTTCCCACTTTGCATGACCGCACGTCTCAATAGCGGTATGTATGCCCGCATCCCTGCACAGTTTCAGGATGCTGACCGCAAAATCGGGTTGGGCCACTGGATCGCCACCGGAAATGGTGACCCCGCCACACGAGTTTTGGTAGAAAATGGCATCCGCATTGACGGCCGTAAAAACTTCACCGGCTGTCGCGTTTCGCCCCATAAGGCTGCGGGCATCATAAGGACAAATCTCAGCGCAATCTCCGTGGCCTTTGCATTTTTTCCGATCGGTCTTCGATTTGCCCTCGATGATCTGGATCGCGCCCTCGGGGCATTCATCCATACATTGACCGCATCCCGTGCATTTTTCGGCATCAAAGAAAAGCACAGGCTGAAACCCCTGGGACTCGGGGTTCTGGCACCACCGGCACCGTAACGGACAACCCATGAAAAATACGGTGGTCCGAATGCCGGGCCCGTCATGAATCGAATAATGCTGGATATTGAAAATCTTCCCCTGGGTGTCTTCAAGTCTCATTATTCCGGTTTTTCATGTTCGGTACGTTTGATGATCTCCTCCTGCATGGGTTTTCCCAGCTGAATGAAATGGGCGCTGTAACCGGCGATCCGGACAAGTAAATCCTTGTGGTTTTCGGGTCGTTTCTGAGCCGCGCGCAACGTTTTCCTGTTGACCACGTTGAATTGAATATGTTTTCCATTCCGACTGAAATAGGTTCGTATCAGAAAGGAAAGCTTTCGGAGATCTTCAGCCGTCTTCAATGACGACGGATGAAACTTCATGTTCAACAGGGCGGCCTGGTAAGATGCCTGATCGATTTTCATGGCACTGTTCAGAGCGGCCGTTGGTCCATTCGTATCCATGCCGCGCATGGCCGAAACGGTTCCATCCGCCAGGCACTCACCGGCAAACCTGCCGTCCGGAGTCGCATCGGTCAGCACACCGCCGGGCCATTGGGCCGAAACCGAAACACCGGTGGGTTTGTGCGTCCCACCGAGGCAGGTCTCAAATTGAACCGCGGTGTCGGCCCAAAACCGGAACAGGTCTTCGGCGATGGTGTCTGCATCGTCGTCATTGTTGCCGTATTTGGGAGCCTTCAGAAAAATCTTACGCATTTCTGAATGCCGATCGCCTTGCCAGTTTGAACGCAAGGCATCTATTAATTCCTGTTTGGAGAACTTTTCTTCTTCAAATATGAGTTTCTTCACCGCGGCCAATGAGTCAACGACGTTGATCATGCCCACCGGGTTCATCACGGCGCCGTTCTCAAAAGGAAACCGGCGCTCCAGAAGGGCTTTGCCTTCTTTGATACCGTCGTGCATCAATGCAGACCGAACCGGATCGGGAAACAGGTCACGGCTGACCTGCAATTCAATATTGTTTTTTTCGGCATGCAGGCCCAGAAAATAGCGCAGCTGCGTCTTGAATGCGGCCAGCAGGTCGTCAAAAGACCCAAAGCTTTCAAAATCTCCGGTCTCCAGCCCGAGCCGCCGATCGGTTTGAGGTTCGATACCATTGTTCATGGTTACCTCAAGCACCTTGGGCACGATAAACATCCCATAGGAGGCGATACGGGATTTTCCAACAACCGCCGCGTCAATGCAGCCGGCCATGGCATAGTCGCGTGCATCTTCCAAAGGCAGGCCCTCGCTGACAAGATACGCGATGTAGGACCTGTCACCCACGAAAGCCGGCATACCGATTCCGGTCTTCACAATCTCTAAAGCCTTCAGCATCAGACGCTCTGGCGTGCCTTCATGAACCCGCACGGTTACGGTGTGATGTGGAACGGGACACAGCTTTAAGGCTTCCAGGATCAGGTAGGACAGGGCGTTGGTTGCATCCTCTCCTGCGGGTGTCTGGCCGCCGATGGTCATGTTGTGCCACTTGGCCATGCCGGCATTCTTCTGGCGGGCCAATTTTCCGGACGTGCGATTGATCTGCGTATCCTTGATACGCAAACACTGCAGCAGCTCCACAACATCGGCATCGGTCATTGCCCCTGCTTCGATATCCCTTCTAAAAAAGGGATACATATACTGATCAAATCTACCAATGGAGGCGGTTGGCGAAGGGGTAATCATCAGAAAGATAAACCAGAAGGACTGGATGGCCTCATAAAACGTTGTGGCCGGATTCGCGGGTACCTGGCGACAAATGACGACGATCTTCTCGAGTTCTTTTTTCCGATCTGGATCCATTTCCCCGGCCGCCATTTCGTCTGCCAGGTCGGCAAATCGGTTGGCAAAGCGGATGACCGCCTCAAGGGCAACGATTACGGACGTTAAATAATGACCCTTTTCATCGGCTTCTGCATTTTGATCCGGTAGTTTTTGCAGTTCTGACTGGGCCTCTTCAAGGATGTCTCTTAATCCGCTGTTGAGCACTCTCTCAAAATCAACGGTCATCAGATAAAACCCCGGTCCAAGACCCATGCCGCTTTCGGCATAGCCGCCCCCGGAGCCTTCTTCTCGACTTTTCCACGGAGGCAAAATCATCCCGGATTGCATGAAGGGCCACAAGCGGTCATCGAACATGCGGCCCATTCGACTCAAGGGATTATAGTCTTTCCAATAGGCATTCAGCCGGATGATTTCCGCTTCTTCCTCGGCACTAATGTCATACCCGGCCTGTTTGAGCCCATCGATTTCTTCCTGCGACCACAATCCCGCATAAAAATCAAACTCGAGCCCCATGGGCTTGCTGGCTGCATTGCCCACGATCAATTCATCATCCTCGATGAAAATGGTGATGTTGTCTAAAACATGAGCCAGGGCTTTTGCCCGCCTCAGGATCTGGGGTTGGCCTTCCGTGGTTTTGAACGATTCCGTCAGCAGTCGACTTTTTTCTATCCCCAACGGATATTTATCGACCTGGATGGATTTTCTCAATTCTTTAATTCGATTGCTCATTTCCCATCGCTATGCTTTTCGTTCGAATCAAATGACTTGCGAATTTCACGTTTTAGTATTTTGCCGGCCGGAGATTTTGGAAAATCGTCGACAAACAAAACTTT
>JASFPE010000373.1:0-6013 GCA_050116155.1 Desulfobacterales bacterium | reverse complement strand
TTTAATTGGGCATGCAGAATAAAGATGGCGGCCTTCAGGAATCATTGGTTTCAGGTGCCAGGTACAATCAGGTTTCAGGTGTCGGGTGTCAGGTTAAATAATTTAGGAATTGCGAATTTAGGAATTGGAGGAATCGAAATTCAGGAATTTGAAAGCGACTTAATGCTTTCCGTTAATTCCTAAATTCTTCAATTTTTCTTTCAGCTTCTGCTGACACCTGACACCCGACACCTGAAACCTTGCTTAGTTGACACATGATACCTGAAACCAGTTAACCTTTTAACCCGGAGCCAAAAACCAGAGACCAACTAGAGTCCCTTCTCCATTCTCCGAACGGTAAACATCTCATCATCCAAATTCTGGTTAAATTTTACGTTGTTCAATTTCAATATGGTTTTATGAACAAATTTTTTCCCCCTTTTTTTGGTGATATGCATTTCGGTGGCTACCCAGATGCCGTCAATTTCGTCAAGCATTTTAACGTCCATGTATTTCAGATAACCGCCGTCTTTGACCCAGCTAACGGCCCGAATGACAAAATAGTTATCCTGGCGCACCATCAGCAGGGACTTTTCGTACCCGGTTTCCTTGATCACTTTTTTTGTGCGCGGAATGGATTCAATCAACCATGTCCGAACGCCGTTGACGTCCATTTCTTTTTTGAGAGTGAAATCATAATCATCGAGGTTGCGGTCAGTCATATCGGAATAATTCAGATCCGAACCCATGAAGCTTCCGCTCTTGTCACTGGAGGCAATGCGTTTGGTTTTGCGCAGGGCCGGCAGATACAGCCACTGGTCATCATCTTTAGCGGGATCATCATAATCATAGGTCAAAAACGCCGTATCTTTTACATCAGCCGGCATCAGAAAGAACATGAGTCTGTAAGTATCCTCGCCTTGATCCTTGTTAAAGGTGGCAATTTTGCGGATTCTTTGTTTCTTGTTCTTATCAATCAGTATCATTTCCATGTCCGATGTCTGGTGGTCACCATCGTCGCGAGCATCTACCTTTTCCATGATGGCCCTTGCCTGGGGATCATCAGCCAAGGCCGTATGCGAAGAAAAGGGTATCGCAGCTAGCAGTGCCAATGATAGCAATGGATAAGTTATTATCTTAAATTGCATGGTTATCCTCCGGTTTACCAAGAAGTTAAAATCCTAAATGAGCAAAAACCGCTCATCTAGCAGTTAATCGTTATTTGTTATTCGTTTAATCTATTCCTTAACATTTGTTCGGGGACGGTTGATCACAACCATCAACGCCGGTGCGACAAAGTAGTCCGCTGCCAGGGCCATTAAGATGGTGAAGGCCGTCAATAATCCAAAATTAAAAAGATTCTTCATGTCGGCAAAAACAAAGATGGAGAAACCCAGGGACAGCACGATGGTCGTCACCAGCATGGCCCGACCGGTGGTATGCATGGTTTGATAAACGGCCAGTTTTGGGTCGCCGTTTTGCTCGAAATAGCGACGGAAGTTATGCATAAAATGAATGGTGTCGTCCACCGCCAGGCCGATGGCAATGCTGGCCACCATCATCGTGAACAGATCCATGCTGATGGGGGTTGCACCAATAACACCGAGCATCAACAGAATGGGTGCCAGATTCGGTACCATGCTGAGCAGGCCGATGCGGATACGGCCAATTAAAAAAATCATCAGAATGGTGATCACCACCAATGCGGTCAGATAGCTTTTGGCCATGCTTTTAATGGCGTTGTTTACCGTTTGCGCCATCAATACCATTATTCCGGTGAGGGTGATGGTTGTCTCTGGAAAATTTTCTTCAAAATAGTGCTGCAGGTCATCAAGCAAACTATTGTACATGACGATGTCTTTGAACGGTCCCTTGAGGTTAAAACGTGCCATGGAGAATTGGCTGTCGACAAAGTCTTCCAGATCATCTGACCCGCTGTTTTCAAACAATAAAAATTCCTGGGCAACCAGATCGCGGTTTTGTGGGATTGCATAATATTCAGAACGGTTTTCATTCAGGGCCTGGTTGATTTCTTTGAGAATCGTGGTAACAGACCAGGCTTTGCCAACGAACACGTTTTCATATGCCAGGTCCTCTGCATAGGCTGTTGCCTGGTCAAGCCTATTGAGCATATGCGGTTCGTAGAGTCCATTTTCTTTGCCGGTGGTGATGACGACTTCCAAACTGAGCGTACCCCGCATTTCATGATCCAATTTTTCGGTCGCCATACGGATATTATTTTGCCGGGGAAACCAACCGAGGGGATCATGGGAAAACCTGATATTGAATGTCGCCAGCAGAGATAGTGCGATCACCACGACACAGCCGCCCAAAATAGCATAGGGGTGTGCGGTGGAAAAGGTGCTGACCCAGGTTAAAAAGCGATCCATGACGGTGTTTTTACCCTTACTGCCACCTGGTTGTCTGGCCGATATCGGCAAAACAGCCAGCACGGCGGGCAACAACACAATTGTATAAACAAAGGCCAGTAAAACGCCGATTCCGGCAAATATACCCACATCGGCGATCGGAGCCACTTCGGAGGTCGAAAATGAAAGCAGTCCGCTGGCGGTGGTGATATTGGTCATCACCACGGCCAGGCCTGAATGGCCCAGCGCATATGCTATCGCATCTTCTTTGCTGCCGTTTTGGCGAAAATGATGAAAAAATATGGCCAGAATGTGAACCGAGGTACCCACCCCGACGGCCAGCAAAAAAGAAGGCAGGATTTGCGTGGGAAGCTTAATGGCTGTTCCGGTAAAGGCCATGAGCCCCAGGGTTGAAAGCGTTGAAAATATGACGATGATCAGGGGAAGGAATACTCCCGAGATTCTGCGAAACATCACAAATAGCAAAATGGCCACGGCACCGATGGCCAGCGCCATGAATTTTCGCATATCGGCCATCAGGGATCGCTTCAAAAAATGAGTGACCACCGGTGAGCCGGCAATATAGATTTGAAAATCGGGGGTTTCATATTTTTTTAAGACCGCACGGGCGGCATGGACTGTCTGGCTATTTTCTTTATCAGTCAGGTATATTCGTTTGGGGGCGGTTTTGGTGGGTGCTCCAGAATCTTCAGAAGTATCCTCCTCAAAGCCCTTGAGAACATCTATATCTTCCCCGAGTGTGGAGTGACTGTGGGTTCTGATAATGATGGTTGTAAAGGTGCCGTCTGCGGAGATGAGCAGGTTCTGATACATGGGATTGGACATGACCCGGTGTTTTAAGACCCCCATCTCGGTTTCGTTTGCCGGCCAGTTTTCGAGTAAATCCTCCACAATCAATTCGTCTGCCTCACCCCGGGTGTTGCGCGCGTTGATGATACTGGTGATGTCATCGATATAGGGTACGTTTTCTTCAAGATCATCATGCAGTGCTTTGACTTTGGCTAAAAATTCCTGATGAAAGATGTTTGGGGGTTTAAGGGCAATGATGATCACCTCGTCTCTGCCGAATTGATCCCGGAAAGCATTATAGGCCAACAAGGCCGGATCATCATCATGCAGAAATCCTTCGGTGGAGGTGTCTATCCGGATTTTTGGAATCTGAGAAACCAAAAGGGCCGTGAATAAGAGCATGATAATAATGGTTTTGATGCGATTTCGATAGATCGCATGGGCGTAAACTTCGAACCATTTTTCTATCCGATATCTGATATTTGCCATCTAAATGCCTCCCTGGGCCGCGAGCGGTTTAGCTCCTATTGTTTTTTGACCGCATTGATGACCAGGTTTTCGATTTCAGCGGCTGCCATGCCAGACGACTGATTGCCTGATATGCTGAGGGTGTCGGACAATGCCGGATGTTTGGATCTGATCGGGGAACTCATCTTTACAAATACCACCGACCCGATGATCATCATGTGCACCAGAAAGGGGATGGTTTTAACAAACACATCTTTTTCGACCCCTTCGACCAGGATTTCGGTGATAATGCCGATGATCCGCGCCAAATCCTGTCCAACCGTCTCGGGTAAATTCTTTCCGCCGGACGCCTGTTCTCGCAGCATGATGGCTGCCAGCTCCGGGTGCTGGTCCACCACATTGGCAACGTTGCGGATGTATGCTCTCAGTTTATCTTCCGGTGATTGGGTCGGTTTTATGTCGCGGGTGAACTGTTCGACCGCGTTGCCAAAAGCATTGTGAATGACCCGGGCATATAACGATTTTTTGTCGCCGATATGATAGTAGATCATGGCTTTGTTCACCCCAGCCGCTCTGGCGATTTCATCCACTCTGGCACCTTCAAAGCCGACATCGGAAAATATTTTGGCGGCGGCATCCAAAATACGCCGGGTGGTTTGTTGCCCCTTTGAGTTTGGTGATGGTTGATTCATGCCTGTCTCCATTCAGTAGGTTTGCGGCAATATTTATATGTCGATGAAAATATGAAATTTTTTAGAAACCATGGGGCTTGCTCTACAATTGTAATGATGGGCACGCAGTTAAGCTTTAGCGCTATATGATTCTTAAGGAATATTGCCCATTTCTTAGGTGTCTTCGCCAAGGTTAATTTGACCATTAATCAATACCCCTTATTTTCCCAGAAGCATTTTCCATTCATCCGGCTTGACGAGGATTTACGCATTACGTCTTGTGTTTTTAGTTAATCACGATTATTAACTAACCGGTTGGTTTAACCAATTAGTTAATTTATTTGTACGGATATGTCAAGCTTTTTTTGGGAAAAATAGGTTTTGTTCAGGGTAGGGGATACCCTGTCCTTTTTGGGAGCGATAACGATGTAATTTGAATCTTCTTTTGTCCTGCAGTCCTGAGTTTCTAAAAATATCTCTCAGCTTCAAACCTTTTCTAAATTTAACCTTTTTGATTTTTCTACGATCTAAGCCAGTCCTGCGATCCACATCTGACCTTTTTTCTGGAATGTATTCGGCAAAAAATAGTTTTCTTCTATCGGTTCCTAATCTTCTCCCACCTCTGTCTTTAGTACTGGCCCTTTCGGCTAATAACCCCTTAAACCTTACTCCAATTCCCTTTCGGTCTAAACGCACTATCTCCCCTCTTACCAGCATGACTTTGTCACTTTTGGATCCGGGAACGCCAATTTTAATTATCCCCCAACATTGAATTTATCTTTTGTTTCAATATAAATTCCGCTGTGACTAAACAAGGCGTGAGCAAATTAAGAAAAGGACATTGCGGTTAAGAAGGAAACAAAATTGCGCTTTGAGTCTTGCGTGAATAATGAGAAAGGGGTATCGGGGAGCTGAAACCCTCTCTTAATTTTTTGCCTGATTTGTCCACAACCTTTTGAAAACGTACAGATACCAGAAATTGACCCAGCTACCTGTCCAGCGGGCATTGATATACAAAAAACTCTGTTTGTTTGCGATAAGAACTGGAGATAACGACCCTCATTTCTTCGCGACTTCGTTTTATAATCTTGAAAATGGACGTCCCGACAGCGCCGGGTGTATGTCATCAGGCCAAAGGCGGCGGCGGGGGCGGTAACTCACCACGCTCCAAGGCTTCACGGGCGGCCTTGACCGGTATAGTTGCTTCGCAAGGCACCCCAACCTGGCACAACCCGCAACCATAGCCCTCGAACCTATATGTCTTTTTCACATACTCCCTATTACGAGCCAAGTGTTGCCGACATTTCTCTTTGTCATGGCCGGCTTCAGTGATAGCAAGGGCCGGACACCGATCAATACATTTCCCGCAAGTACCCTCAGCAAAAAAGAGGCAATATGAATGATGATCGGCATACGGCCGGGGGGTAGGTTCGATGGATATCTTGGCAACAACAGATCCAACTCTCATGGCTTTGCCCGAGGCAGTGATGAGACCGTCGCACAGACCGAAAGTTCCTAGACCTGCCGCGTGGGCAGCGTGGCGTTCAGACCAGGATGATGCATAAGAAAACCTCTCAGACTTGACAACGGTCCAGTTTGGAACCAGCATGGGAGCAATTGCCGCATGACCGGTCTCTTTTATCCTCTTTACCACATGGAGGCGTAATGCTGCATTAAATTCTTCACCATAAATCTTGATTCTGGCCCATTCCTCTG
>JASFPE010000372.1:0-6031 GCA_050116155.1 Desulfobacterales bacterium | reverse complement strand
GCTTGAACTATCAACCCGTGATAAGGTCTCCCGCGCGATATACACAGAGATCAAGGATGGGCGCGGCAGTCCCCACGGCGGCGTCTATGCCGATATGACCTACCACGAGCCGGGGTATATCGCCCGGATGCAGCCCGCCCTCTATGAAACCTACCGCAAGATCGGAATCGATCCCGAAAAAGATTACCTGGAGGTGGCGCCGACATGTCATTTCTTCATGGGGGGGGCTAAAGTAGATGAGAACTGGCAGAGTACCATTTCAGGTCTTTATGTGATCGGCGAAAATGCCGCCGGCATCCATGGGTCCAACCGGTTGAGCCAAAACGCCCTGGCTGAATTGTTGGTTTCCGGGACCCGGGCCGGTAAGGCGGCGGCCCTGCTCGCGGCAGAAATCAATCGAGCCGCTATTGATCCGCGCGAGGCCAAAACCGCGATCGGATCTGTCAGTCAATTGTTTGCCAGGGATACTGGCACAGGCCCCATGGCATTGCGAAACCGATTGCGTCAGCTCATGTGGGAAAAAGTGGGATTACACAGAACGGAATCCAGCCTGCTGGATGCGCTGGAGGATCTTGAAGCAATCAAGGCCGATCTGGATCAGCAGTCATTAAGTGTCACATCCAGGCACTACAACAGGGAATTGGTTCAAAGCTTGGAAAATTACTTCCTGTTTTCGACGGCAACTTGTGTGACCCGGGCGGCTTTGCATCGCACCGAGAGCCGTGGCGCACATTATCGGGAGGATTACCCGGCAAGGGATGATCGAAACTGTATTAAACATGTGGTCGTTCGCCAAATGGACGACAAATTCGACCTGCATACGATTCCTGTCGACCTGAACGAAATCAATCCCGATGAGGAGACGTGTTGACATGCAAAAAGGGAAAGTCGTGATTTTTCGCTATAATCCGGAGACTGACAAACAATCCTATTATGAAACCCATGAATACCCTTTTGATCCAGGTATGAGCGTGTTGGATGTCGCCACATATGTTAACGAAAACATAGACGCAAGTTTTAGCTTTAGCTATGGATGCCGCAACAGTCATTGCGGAATTTGTGGAGCCAAAATCAGCGGCAAACCCGGACTCATGTGTCGCGAAAGCGCCACGCCGGAAATGACCCTGGAACCTCTGGACAATCTCCCGATTATCAGAGATATCATGGTGGACTGGAAGGCCTGCGAAGAATGGCAGTATGGCCTGAGACTGTTTTTGGAACGCCTAACAGCACCTGCAGAAGAACCCGAAACTATTGAACGCGAAGACCTGGAGCGATTCAAAATCGTCAGCCGCTGCGTGGCTTGCCACAGCTGCACATCTGTCTGCCCGGCTTTTCAAGAAAACAGGCACGCCTTCTGGGGACCCGCCGCTTTTGTGCAACTGGCCAGACACGCCTTTGATCCGCGCGATGAATTAAACCGTGAGATAATGGCCCATAGTGCTGGAATTTATAATTGTACGCTATGCGGCAAATGCAAAAAAGTCTGTCCCCACGGGATTTCTCCCAAAAAAAGTATCGAGATGCTGCTGGCCAGAATCGAAGCCAAGAAGAAAGGTTGACTCAATTTTGGCGGATGAAGATGTCGACGGCTCCGGGCACAGGGCAGACGGACAGACATCCACCGCACCCGACACAGTTTTCCTCCTGGACCCATACCTTGTCGCCGCCATCCTGCATGGCATGGTAAAAGCAGGTTTGCAGGCAACGCTCGCAATAATTGCAATATTCAGGGTTAACCCGGGCAAACTCCCTGGGCATATCGGCATACGCCAGGGAAGCATCGGCGGCGATACCCCACATCTCGACCAGACGCTCGTAACCCTTTTCATCCATGAATTTTTCCAGTCCCCGGACCTGCTTTTCGAGCCAATCATATCCATAGACCATCACTGCCGAGCACATCTCCACGATATGAGCACCGCTCATGATGAACATAACGATGTCTCGCCAGTCGTATGCTCCGTTGGTTCCGGCAATGAAAATCTCACCCTTGTAACTGCAGTGTACCTGGCTGATCCACCGCAGGGTAAGGGGCTTGATCCAGGGTCCACCCGCTCCGGCCCAACCGTAGATGAGGGGCTTTCCGGTCTCGATATCCGGTACGAAACCAAGGTAGCGGTTGGTCAGTGTGACGGCAGCCGCCCCGGCCTCTCGCAATCGACCGGAGAACTCTATGAGATCAGTTACCTGAGGCGTTACCTTGATCATAATGGGCACGTGAACTGCTTCGGCCACCGCCTGGGTGATTTCGCAGGCGTAATCGAAATCCTGTCCTACGTTCATCCCGGTCTTCAGCCCTGGCATCAACTTGGGATGAGGGCAGCCGAAGTTAAGTTCAATCAGCGGCACGCCGACATCTTCCATCTGCCGGGCGAGGTCCGCCCATCCCGGGCTCTCAGCGGATGCGATACTGCCGATCAACACGGCCCCGCGCTCATCCGCATACGCAAGTGCTTTTTTAATTTCAGGTAAAAAGTCTTCAGGCTTCTCCAGGGCCAGGCCGCTGCGCCCATAAAGTGTGAAAGCCCGCGGCACCTTGCCCCGGCAGACCTCATGCTTCTGGTTCAGAAAGCGCCATTTGGATCGCGTGGTCAGCTCCCGCATCGGCTCCGAGTCGGTCATGGTCTTGGCGATCACCCCGCCCGCACCGGTATCGATACACTTCATCATGTTGTCGGCATTCAACGTGGGCTCGGCTGAGGACGCCACCACTGGGTTCTTGAATCGAACGCCACAGAAATTCACTTCCAGATTGGCCATTGTTGCCTCCTATCATTGCGAGGAGAACATATGCTAAAGATACCAAAACATCAAGGGCAATATCTACCCTTGTTGACACGTCAATACCAATTCCCTATACTCCGCCAGAAAAATGCCATACCAAAATGAACATCGAACGTCGAACATTCAACGTCCAACATCGAATAATGTATTCTGTCAATTTAAAAAAGACTGAGCGAAGCGAATCTACATTGGATGTTCGATGTTGGACGTTCGATGCTCGATGTTCAATTATCTTTAGATCACGTCTCTAGCGCGACTAACTGTTTCGGCCAGGCCGAGTTTCAGATAAAGTAATGGGAACTACAGTGAATCAACAGAAGCACAGCAAGGGAATATTAGAACGCCCGCAACATGTCTTGCCGCACCCACTAGAGATTGCGGCCAATGCCGACCGGCACAACATCGTAAACGGTCTGGTCGGGTTTTTGTTTGCGGTATCCGGTCCCCTGGCCATATTGCTAACCGTTGCGACCAAGGGTGGATTGAGTGAAACGGATATTAATTCCTGGATTTTCGCCGGATACGGCATCGGCGGGGGGCTTTCCATCCTATTCAGTCTTGTCTACCGCCAACCCATTGGCATGGCCTGGACGATCCCGGGCGCCGTCCTTATAGGCCCTGCACTCAGCCATCTGGGCTTTTCAGAGATCATCGGGGCCTATCTCGTAACAGGGGTGCTGATAACCGTGATGGGGTTGACCGGCTGGATCCGGAAGGGCATGTCTGCATTCCCGATGGCTATCGTCATGGGCATGGTCAGCGGGGTCTTCCTGCCATTTTGTCTAAACATCATCACCGCTTTCCAGGATGCGCCGTGGATTGCACTTTCCATGGTGGCGGCCTTTGTGACCGTGCTGGCAATCCCAACTGTAGCGAAAAGCTTGCCCCCAATCCTCGGGGCCTTGATTGTGGGGATACTGGTAATCATGGCCACAGATAGCATCGGGCTCGAGCAGTCCCTTTCTTTTTCATTGGCTCGGCCCCATCTATATCTGCCGACACTGTCGATCAAGGCCATTCTGGAGCTGGTCATCCCCCTGACGATTGCGGTCGTGGTCATTCAAAACGCACAGGGACTGGCGATTCTTAAAGAGGCGGGCTATGAGCCACCCGTCAACACACTGACCGTTGCCAGTGGTGTTGGGTCGGTGCTTTTCGGGATTTTCGGCGCGGTTTCCGCCTGTGTGACGGGCCCGGTCAATGCCATTTTAAACAGTTCGGGAGCCACAGAACGCCGCTATGTGGGCGGTATCACCTTCGGTATATTGCTCTTTCTATTCGGACTATTTGCGCCCATTGCAACACGCCTCGGGCTGTCTTTGCCCCCGGCGTTCATCGGCATGCTCGGTGGACTGGCTATGATCCGTGTGCTGCAAACCGCCATGTCCACTGCTTTTGGAGGTCATTGTCCCCTGGGTGCCCTGGTGACGTTTATTGTGGCCTTTTCGGATATCGTGATCCTCAATATCGGATCGGCTTTCTGGGGATTGGTTTTCGGTTTCTTGACGAGCTGGGTGATGGAAGGGGATGACCTGCGACATCTCTGGAAATCCTGATGACAATTTTTTTCAAACATAGAAAACTTGGTCCTCTGGGCCCGGATTCTTTACTATTCCGGCAGCAACTTTAATGCCCCGGCCGGGCATACCTCAACGCACAGACCACAACCGTCACATTTATCCCTGGAAAGGATAAGTTTCGGATCAAACGCAATAACCCCGTAAAAGCACGATTTGCCGCAGAGCTCACACCCACCTTTCAGCAGGTTGATGCATTTGTCAGGGTTCACCTGTGCCATCAAAGGAGGTTCCTCAGCGAGCGCTTCGATCGGCACGATATGGGGCAAGGCCCTGCCTCTTATCTGCTCGAGAGAATTCAGGCTTTCGCGCTCCATATAGTCCGAAAGATCATCGAGCACTTCTTTGAAGAAATCATACCCGTGCCACATGATACTGGTGCAGATCTGAATGGTTGTTGCCCCGATCATGATGTATTCGATCACATCCTCCCAGGTACTAACCCCGCCCACCGCGGAAATGGGGATATTGGTCGCCCGGGCGACTTCAGATACATGACGTTGGGTTATGGGCTTTATGGCAGGACCCGAATAACCACCATATGCACGGAGTTTGGGTATACCGGTCGCAATGTCCACACCGGCAAAAGAGCGCACGGAATTGGCGATTGTCAGAAAATCGGCTCCGCCCCGCTCGCAGGCCAGTGCTATGGGTACCATGTTATGTGTCGTCGGAGTCAGTTTTATCCCCACAGGAATGGACACGGCCTTTTTGACCGCCTCCACCTGGCGTTGGCAGGTTTCCGGATCGTTGCCCATCTGGTAGCCCACCTTATCCTGACCCGCGGGCATCGGGCAAGAAACATTGATTTCAAACATCACCACCTTGCCCGTCTCCTCGATAATTTTGGCATTTTTGGCCGTATCTTCAGGGTTCGGGTGTGCCACGATGCTTGCTATAATCGAACTGTTGCCTTCATATGCCTTATCCAATTCATGGTCCAGCCATTCTTCCAGGGTCATGGTAGTATACAATTCGATATTTACCATGCCAATACGCTTCTTGCCGGATTTGATGAGCTTCATCCGACCTGTTCTAGGGTGCTGGCCCCATCTTCCAGGTGGGGCAAAACTCTTGGGAATCACGCCACCGGCCCCTGCTCTCCAGGCCCGGTTTGATCCCTCGCCGTCCCAGCCGGGGGTGGCTGAAGCGAGTATCAACGGATTGCGAAATTTAACTCCGGCAAAATTGACTTCTAAATTGACCATTCTTATCTCTCTATTTTAATCTTTAATAATCCGCTAGGATAAGAATCACCCATCCTTACGAGCGTCGTGTCCCTTATGTAATCGCATAAATCCCAAATCTCAAATTCCAAATCACAAATAAATCCTAATGACCAAAATTCAAAATTTCAAACGTTTTGAACATTGAACATTGGAATTTGGAATTTGGAATTTGGAATTTATTTGTTATTTGGGTATTGTAATTTGGTGCTTTAGGATTTGGCGGTTAGATTTTTTTTATATTCAAAGTCCCGATATTTAGATTTCGTGTTCGACTTTTTAATTTATTTTGGACACTAGGCAGTCATGAGGCCCGCTTGAATAAGCGCCCGGCGGATCTGTTCCCGCTCGTCTTCTGTGATCGGTTGCAGGGGCGGGCGAACAACTGCATCCTCTATCCGGCCCAGAATGGCCAGAGCCTCCTTCATCCTATTGTGCATG
>JASFPE010000371.1:0-6055 GCA_050116155.1 Desulfobacterales bacterium | reverse complement strand
AATAGCCATTTATGGCTGATCACCAATTAGTGGGCGCACCCATTAATGGGCATTGATATAAGCGATGGCGTCGTTAACGGTGGCAATGGTTTCTGCATCTTCATCGGATATATCAATATCGAACTCTTCCTCCATGGACATGATCAGCTCAACCAAATCAAGTGAATCCGCCCCAAGGTCATCCACAAAAGATGCTTCGGGTAAAACCTCTTCCAAGTCTACACTTAGTTTCTCTGCAATAATCTTCTTTACTTTATCCTCTACAGACATCAGAATACCTCCTTCATTAATTAGAAATAAAATCGATTTGATTTTATGGAATAATAAAGTAATAATAGTGCCTAAAATGCCTAAAATGATCTAAAGATGGTAAACTGGCTTCAAAAATGCCAATAAAGATAGAGTTGTAAAATGGATTTAGAGTTTTAGGTCTCGTTTGATGGCAAGGCGACGCTTCGGCCAAAAAGCGGAGCGTACACGTAAGTACGTGAGCATTTTTGGTCGAAGCGCAACGCAGCCATCAGGCGAGAGATGAAACTCTAAATCCATTTTTTACATGTACATACCTCCTGATACGTGTATAACCTGCCCCGTAATATAGGCAGCTTGGTCAGAAGCCAGAAAAAGTATGGCATCCGCTATATCTTCTGGTGTGCCGGCTTTTCCTAACGGAATTTGACTGAGCATAGCTTCCTTGACATCATCGGACAGTACTGCTGTCATGTCCGTTTCTATGAAACCCGGTGCAACCGCATTCACGGTGATGCACCTTGACGCTATTTCTTTGGCCACGGTTTTGGTAAGACCAATCATTCCGGCTTTTGAGGCTACATAATTCGCCTGACCGGGATTACCGGTTACGCCAACCACCGAAGCCAAATTTATGATCCGTCCGGAGCGCTGCTTCATCATTATTTTAGAAACCGCCTTGATACAATTGAAGGCGCTTTTAAGATTAACGTTGATCACTGCATCCCAGTCGTCTTCCTTCATGCGCATGATCAGACCGTCTCGTGTGATTCCCGCATTGTTAACCAACACGTCAATTTGCCCATATTTATCTGAAACACCTTTTACCCAGCTTGACACAGACGCGCTGTCGGATACGTCTACCCTCTCAAACGAGGCTTCTGGCCCCAGTGCTTTTGCAGCGCTTTCCCCGGCTTCCGGGTTAACATCGCAAATCGCGACCCTTGCGCCTTCTTTTGCAAAACATTCCGCCGTGACGCGGCCGATTCCGGCTGCCCCTCCGGTAACCATTACCACTTTATTCTCAAATCTCAAGATTTCCTCCTTTCACGCTATGATGGCCGTTTAAAAATGATATCGGCCGCACGGTTCATGTCCGGAATTATGTTCAGATAACTTTCAGCCAGTGCTGCATGCGATGTTTCCACCAAAAAGTCAGATATTTTCTCCGACTCGAAAACTCCGCAACCCAGCAAAATTTTCAAAATGTTGCGTGACACTAAATCCGCAACCTCATTGGCGAACAGTCTGGAGAAAAGACGTTTTTCTTCAGCATCCGGATTACCGTCGCGCGTAAAAGAAACCGCTTGACTGGCCAAGCTAGCGGCTACTTCCACATGCATGCTCATGTCCGCCAAAGCGAACATGATAAACTGCTCGCGGGTTAGACGATGGCTATCGACCAAAAAAATGGTTTTATTCAACGCCCGGGCCGCCAGACTGATGTAACGGCAGCCAGCGTCACTGCACTCGGATCCTAGCCTGTCCATTTCACCGGCAATGTTTTCGTAATATTCCCCTTTTGTTTTGCGCGTTTTCTTCCAGCGAAACGTGCTGATGATGTTTTGCTGAATTTCGCTGGTACCTTCGTAGATACAGGAAATTTTCACATCTCTTTTTATCTTCTCCACACCATATTCGTTGATATATCCATATCCCCCCAATGCCTGCATGGCATCATCGGCGGCTTTGTTAGCAGTTTCAGTGGCAAAAAGTTTGGCGATGGAGCCCTCAACTTCGAGGTCCTTCTCCCCGGCGTCGAGTCTTTCGGCCACCTGATCAATATAGTTTGCCGCCGCTGCCAGCCGAACAACATGGGGTACAACCAGTTTGTGAGTATACCCCTGTTTTTCCGACAACGGTGTTTTGAATTGAATCCGTTCTTTGGCATAGGGAATAACGATATCCAAGGCAGCCTCCCCTCCGCCTAGGGCCATGGAGGCGACCATCAAGCGGGTATATCCGAAAACTTTGCTGGCCTGTTTAAGTCCCTCTCCGGTTACACCACCAATGACATTCTCCACCGGCACAAAAACATCAGTAAAGGTCAGGGGCGAGGTATTTGACGCACGGATTCCGTGCTTTTCTTCACCCTTTCCTCGATGAAATCCTTCTGTATCTTTTTCAATGATAAAAAAGGTCGCCCCTTCGGGGGTATTGGCCAACAACGTGATAAAATCCGCATACCCCCCTGTCGAAATAAACTGTTTGCTTCCATTTATCTTATAGCCGGTGATTTTTCCGGCTTCATCCATTACCGGTTCAGCCTTGGTTTTTATGGCGGCAACATTGCTGCCAGCATCCGGCTCGGTCACCGCATATGCGACGAGCGCCTCTCCGGCGGCAATTTTACCAAGCCATTTTTGTTTTTGTTCTTCGGTGCCTGCCACGATGATCGGATCCGCTCCCAGCTGAATGGCAAAAAACGCCGTGGTGATACCTAAACATATCTTTGCCATTTCCCGGGTTACCGCGCAACTGTCCCGTGCTCCGCCACCCAAACCGCCGTAAGCTTCAGGAAGCATCAAAAGTTGAAGCCCGATTTCCGGACCAAGCATTTCACGGATTGTATCTTCAGGAAATATTTCTTCGCGATCAAATTCACCAATTTTTTCGGGTATGAGAAGTCGTTTTTTAAGCTGCCCGACGGTATCCAGAACCATTTGTCGCGATTCCAGATCTAAACCGTATAATTCACTTTCCGATGAGGTCTCGTTTAACGTCATTGAATTTAATACCTTTTCATAATTTTGCGATGCTATTTAAAGTTAATCTGCTTCGGTATCGACCACCTTTCGCCCTTTGTAATACCCGCAACTTGGGCAGGCATGATGTGGGAGTTTGGCTTCGCCACATTCCGGACAGTTCGCCAAATTCGGTGCACTGGTTTTCTGGTGAGTCCGTCGCTTATCCCGCTTTGATTTCGATTTTTTCCTCTTTGGTACAGCCATGAGCAATCTCCTAACTATATGAAATTAATGTTTATATTAATTTTTTCGACTTCGATTTGAAAGTGCGCATCTAGTAATTCATTGCCCGATGATTGTCAAGACTTTTCATGGAGCTTATTGAATTTATGCGCTTGTGCTCTCAAATCAACTGTGTTATGTGGAACTGCCGTGGGGCATTTCGGCGGGTTATATTGAATATGTATTTGATATAATTTATTATATATTTTTTCATATACTGAAATCACAGCTCACATCGAGGCCTTCCAACCATTAGGACGGAAAATAATATCACCAGCTCGATAAGGCGCATGATCACCTGATTTTACTAATTACTTACATTTGAAGGTATCTTATAGTAATTATATGGGGGAGTCAATACGCTAATTTCTGAATTGATTAGAGAATTAAGGGTATTAGAGCTCCAATTGGAATAATGGCAATTGATTGGGTTACGTGTTTCGAGTTGCGCGTTACGCGTTAAACCTGGAGTCATCTCTGCTTCTAATTCGTAACCGTAACTCGCAGCTTTTTAGCGATTCCATTATTCCATCCCCAATGGTATATTTGAAGACTTTTGAGAAAATACTAATTTTCATTGTATTATCGGAAGCTTATGGCCCTAATTTTTCAACTTATAAATAAATTAACAAATAAATAAGGAAATTCCATGAACGAAGTTGTTACGCGCTTTCCGCCCAGTCCAACCGGTTTTATGCATCTTGGCAATGCACGCACCGCCATTTTTAACTGGCTTTATGCCCGCCATATGAAGGGCAAATTCGTTTTGCGCATCGAGGATACGGATCGGGAAAGATCGACTAAGGAAGCCATTGATGTGATTTTTGATTCGCTGGCGTGGCTGGGTGTTGATTGGGATGAAGGCCCTTATTACCAGACCGAGAGGCTGGATATTTACAATGAATATATCGGCAAACTGATTGAAGCCGGACATGCGTATTATTGCACCTGTACACCGGAAGAAATTGACATTATGCGAAAAAAGGCCATGGCGGCCGGTGGTAAGCCAAGATACGATGGCACCTGCCGAGATAAAGGGTTGGGCAGCACAGACAATGCCGTGGTCAGATTCAAAGCCCCCCAGGCAGGAACCACCGTTGTAAAGGACGTTATCAAAGGTAATATTGTCTTTCAAAATGATGAACTGGATGATTTTGTTCTCGTTCGAAGCGACGGTATTCCGACCTATAATTTTGCGGTCGTCATCGACGATATAACCATGAATGTCAACACGGTCATCCGGGGTGATGATCACGTCATGAATACCCCCAAGCAAATACTGCTTTACAAAGCACTGCAAAGTCCATTGCCCGTATTTGGTCATGTTCCCATGGTATTGGGAAACGACCGTTCACGGTTCAGCAAGCGACACGGTGCCGTATCGGTAACCGCTTACAAGGATATGGGAATTTTGCCCGATGCCATGCTCAACTACCTGGTGCGACTCGGCTGGTCCCACGGCGACCAGGAATTTTTTAGCCGCCAGGAGCTGATCGAGGTCTTTGATATTGAACATATCGGTCGTTCCGCCGGCGTGTTTGATACCGAAAAACTTCTGGCACTCAATGCCGATCATATTCAGGCTACACCGACAGCCGAACTGGTTCAACCACTGTCACCGTTTATGAAAAACCACGGCATTGCGATTGAAGCCGGCTCGTTTATCGAGCGCGTGATCGACACCCTGAAACCGCGCAGCAAAACCCTTAAGGACATGGCGCAACAGGCCTTATTTTACTATATTGAAGACATCATCTATGAAGAAAAAGCAGCCAGAAAATTTCTCAAACCCGCGGCGCTTGAACCGATGCGGGTATTGAGTGATCAGCTTGAGCCACTGGAAGCCTTTTCCGAAGAAAATTTGGAATTAGCGTTTAAGGCCGTCATGGAGGAAACCGGTCTAAAGCTGGGCAAAATCGCCCAACCGGTGCGGGTGGCACTCACCGGCCGAACCGCCAGTCCCGGTATTTTTGAAATCACATCGATTCTCGGAAAAAAGCGCGTAATCGACAGGCTGCAGAAGGCTATTCGCTTTATTGAGGAGCATAAAGGGCCAAATGGTTAAATCGTTGATTCGTTGATTGGTTGATTGGTTGATTGGTTGAATAGTTTATTGGTTGAAAGATTGAAGGGGATAGCCACATGTCCACTATTCACCCCGATCCTAACTATTTAACCATTCAACCAAATCTTAACCATTTAACGATTCAACCAATAAGCCAATATACTGGACAGGGAAGGGCTGCCAAAAATATCTTGACTGATAACTTATTTCAATGTAATTAGTGGATTACACATACACTGAGGGATCGTCTAGCGGCAGGACGACGGGTTCTGGCCCCGTTAACCCAGGTTCGAATCCTGGTCCCTCAGCCAGCACTAATATTCTTTATAATTTAAAGTGGTTATAAGAATATAACATCCCTATCAAAAAGGCGAAGATCTTTACTTCTTCGCCTTTTTCTTTTGATTTCAAAGCGTTAGTTATCCGATGGTGGTTCGAAAGTACTAATGCCTATGCAGCGTCCCTGACTGATTTTCTCATGGCTGCGAGTTTTCGCAAAGCCACTTTTTAACCAGGTCTTTCAAAATCTCAAGACGATACAGAGGAAGCGGACTGCCAACCACCACTTCAACCTTAGAAGGAATGCCCCTCATTTTCTTTCCATAACTCCTCAACCGAGATTATCAAAAGTAATATTCTTCAGTAAAGTTATTATGGATTTGTAAACGAAAGGAAATCATTTTGAACGTTCTCTGATTTTTTTATTTATAGCCGACATCTACAATTTAGCCGAAGTGTGGGTTTCGTATTGCTAATATATAATCTCGGAAAG
>JASFPE010000370.1:0-6078 GCA_050116155.1 Desulfobacterales bacterium | reverse complement strand
TCTGTCATAGGCATGCGCCAATCCGACATGGACCTCGGGGTTGAATGGATTAATCTGATTGGATTCCTCGAAGGCTGCTTTGGCCTGCTTGAAATCGTTGCGTTTCAAATAGATCTGACCGAGCTGGGTGTAAGGTTTAGGATGGTCAGGGGCTAACTCGAGAATTCGCTTCAGAATATTTAATGCCTCCTGGTCCCGGCCGAGGTCCACCAATGCCGAGGAGAGTCGATTCATGACCGGCACCGAATCCTGAGTCTCCGATAAAGCCCGCCGATATTCTATAACGGCAGCGCCCGTACGTCCCCTTTGCTTGAGTCTGTCGCCGAGATGGGTCCGGTTGCGAGCAACCAGCGATTTTATCTCTTCCAGGTCCATCCGTTGCGCGTCTAGCTTTCCCTCCATGACTTTGTAACGATAAACCCTGGCACTGGCCAGAGGCTCTAATTTTTTTGAAGCCAGAAACTCCACCCATTTCTCCTCAAACTCAGAAACCCCAAGCCCCAGTACTTCCTTGACGGCAATACCGGCCCCCGCAGTCCGGGAGCGGGACATTGCGTCCATGACCTGTATGAGGCCCTCATGGCCGACGCTATTGATGATGAACTCAATGGCGGAAGCAGCCTGGGCGTAAGCGAGCTGGACCTCTTCGGGTGTTTCGAGATGGATCAGGGAGGGCTCCATTTTGGCAAATGCGATCAATCTCTGATCTGCCTGCGCCCGGGCCAGCAGCGTCCGGTAAAGCGGTGAAAGGTAGGTTGGGCCATCGCGCCAGCGGGTCTCCTCATACTTTGAAAGTCCCTCGTGAAACCAGATCGGTGCATTGTTCGCTGTCATTTTCACGATGAGATAGTGCATGTATTCATGGCTGATCGCATCCAACCAGCGGTAACCATGCATCAGTGCCCTGGGAGACAGAAATTGCAGCTTGTTAAATTTGGTCAAACCGACCGCTCCGGTCACTTCGATGTCTCTGACAGAGAGCGTGGAGGCCTGATAAAAGGCTTTAGCGTCGGGAAATAGCTCAACCCTCACCTTTTCCCGGGGACGAAAACCATACTGAACCGCCATGATGGCGTATGTCTTCTCCAGAGCATCGGTCAGATAATCGACCAGAATGCCATCCTGCGTCGCGTCTAATAAGATGATGAAATGGGGTGTTTCGTAACGCTGAAAGGGTGCCAGGACATTGATGGTCTGTTCCACGAAAAGGGCAAAGCTTCTGCGATTCTGGTCCTCCCCTGCCACCGCCATGGAGTATTTGATCAGATCTAGGGATTTTTGGTAGTCACCCCGGTGAAATGCAATTAAAGCCGCAGTTTCCAGCAGATCAGCATCGTGGGGTTGTTTTTCGAGAGCCCTTTCTACGGCAGGCCAGATATCTTCCACATCCCAGCGTTCGAGCCTGGCTCGCAACAGCTCAAGCGTTTCTGACGAAGTCGTCGGAACTGCGTGCGGGGTGATCATTGAAGACAGTACAACCAAAAGAACCGCAATCAAAAGGGTAATTTTTTTCATTCCGTCAAACCTTTGAAATAATTTTCGACCTCCCGACGATATCGGGAAGGTATGTCGTCTTTGAGAGCTTCCATGATCCGCTCTCTGAAGATCTGGGGAGCCTTGTAGTCATCCCTGGAGGGAGGATCAAATTCCTCCCGGTCAATGCCGGTATAGCCCTGCTCGCGTTGCCTTCTGACTTCAGGCTGCGGCAAGGTCGGCATCGGAACGCGGGGTCCGTAATACCAACCGGATCTTGGATCATACCCCCAGGGATAGGCCCAACGGTTGGCCTGCATGCGCATAGCCATCTGTCGGGCCATCTGCTGGGCCATTTGTTGCATTGCCTGCTGTGACCGACTTAAGCTGCGGATCGCTTCCTGTTCGGGAGGAATGGCACCGGCAGCATCTTCGGCTTTCAATTTTCCGGATGCGGTGCCCATCGATGCCGCCCCCTGCTTGAGATCGTTGATGATTTCCGTATCCATACCCGGAAACAGCTGAGCGAGTGTCTCCAGTTTCTCTCCCAGCTCCCGGGTTCTCTCCTGAAGATTTTCCTGGCGGGAAAACAGTTCGGGAAACGCCCGGCTGTTATCCGCCCCTGCGATTTCGTGAGGTTCGGGGATCAAGGCCCTTGTCTTTGTCATGAGTTCGTCGATCAGTTTCTGAATTTCCGCATGCGCGGCAAGTTCTGCTTGCAGGCTTTGAAGAAAGCGGGAGAGCTTTTCGATCTGTCCTTCTTTGAGCAGTCTTTGCATTTCCGAGACGGAATCCCGTTGCTCGGAAGGCAACCGGGGCCGCAACCGCTCCATGATTTCCTTGAGACGGGGCATCATCTGCGTGAGCCGTTTTTGGGTTTCCGCATCCATCGCCCGCTTTACTTCGTCATCAAACGTTTGCGTATCGGCAAGGATGCTTTTCTGTTCTGCCAGTATCTTCTCCAGTTCGCCGGCTTGATGAGACATCTCCGACTGGAGTCGGTCGAAGGAGCCCATGCTGGCTTGCGCCCCGGCCCTGGCCATGGCAGCCATCATTTCCGTGAGATTCTGCAGCAGCCGGCGAGCGGCTTCGAGCGCGGCTGCCGTATCTCCGGCCATGAGCTTCTGCCGAATCTCCTCAAGGTCTTTAAACAGGTCCTGAAAATCAAGCCCGCTGAGCTCGGGGCTGTTAATGAACTCGTCGGGAAGCTGAGTGGCCATTCTGCTCATGGCCTCCATGACCTGAGCGATAAGATCTTTGAGCTTATCCACCTCTTTCAACAGTTCCTGGAGGGCCTCCGGGTTCAGCGGCCCTTTCTGATCGCGCAGGGCATCCAAAAGCCGTTTCTGTCGATTGCGGATTTCCCGCGCCACCGTCTCCACTTCATGCATCCTGGCTTTTTTGACCAGATCCTCGGCCAGAAGCGCGAGGCGTTCGATCTCCTGTGTCATGGTCTCCCGGGGCAGCTCTTCGATTCTTCTGTTCAGCGTGGTCAAATTCCGCCTGAGCGCTTCCAGGTCGGGCCGTTCAATCTTGTCCGCCCCCATCCGCTCAAGACGCTGATCGACCCTTTGCATGATGTTGTCGATATCTTCCGATAAGGCCTTGCGATCTTTGATGTCCTCCAGCTGATCGGCCAAAAGATCCAGCAGGGCGTCAGCGATTGCCTGCGCCTGCTCGACTTCCCGAACGGCACGATCCCTTTGATCCCTCACCCGCAAAGTGAGCATTCTGGAATAACCGGCTTTGGGCCCCGAGACCGTATCATTGTCCCATACCTCGAGGCGGTAGGACACCCGATCACCTGGGGTTAGTGACAGATTTGACAAATCCCACTGATAGACTTCCGGTCCAACTAAACGGTTATTTTCAGGGCGCTTCAATGAGATGGACCGTTCCGTGGAACCCCTCCTATAGATCAGTTTGATCGCCGCCACGCCGAAATCATCTGTGGCGTTATAGACGACGCTGAGAACCTCATTGGCCGACACCTCGAGTTCATCCGCAGGACTGATAATCTCCCCAATAGGATATTTGTCGGGAATCAGGCGTATTCTGTAATGCACAGGGTCGGGATTCTCGAGTCCAAGATCATCCTTGACGGACAGGATGTAAGCTCCCGGATAAAAAACAAAAAGGTTTCCGGTTAACCGGTCGCCGTCGACCCCGAGCGGAAGCTGTGTGCTCTGATCCAGAATCAGCTTTGCCTCTGTAATTACTTTGGTTGTCCAGGCTTCCAAATTGACAACCGTTCCCTTTAGCGCTTCGAAGTGTCCGTTTTCTTTGACTTCTTTTGGAAGACGCGTATACTCGGGAGGAATCAGAGTGAGTTTTATTTTACCGATATCCGGCGGATCTACGACCCTGAGGTCGTAAATCGGCGAGTGAAACCGACCGCTGAAAACCTGATAGCGAAAGGAAGTCTGCGCCGATGCGATCCGGTGCTTGAAAAGACCGTTTCCTTGAGCCACCATATCGAAGTAGACCGGATTGCCTTTTTCCGGCCAAAACCTGAGAGCCAGACGATCCGGAACATATCCGGTAGCTCTGGCGTTGATCACCACCGGTGTTCCGCGCAGCACAATGTCAGGGGGCGGTTCCACAAGGATAAATGTTTCCCGATCGGGAAAAACCGAAAACGGATCGAAGATCGAAGCCAGCGAGCGGTTTAAAAACTGAGGCGCCAAGGCGAACACCACCACGAAAGCAAATAGAAGTGGAAGCAGGAATTTAACATGCAGCAATGCCCTGCGGAAGCTTACCACCTGTTTGGGATCGAGTCGCGAAATTTCATCAGCCGTCTTGCGCAGATGAGCTGTGACCAGGGCTGATGAGGTCGGATCGGCTTTAGCAGAGTTTTTGATTTGATCAAAAAGAAAGAGTGAATTGGTCACATCATCCTTCAGACGCGGAAACTTTTGCTCAAGGCTCCTGGCAACACGCTGAAGGGGTGACCTGGAAGCCATCCTCCAGACAGCCACTAAAAAAACCGTAACCAGAGAGACCAGGGCAAGCAAGTAATAAACGAAGGGAAGATAGGCAAATACCTCTCCGGCTTCCTGAAAGAAAAGACTTCCCAGGATGAAGATAAAAAAAACGGAGGCCAGACGCAGAAGGTGTTCAAGGGCGATGAGGAGCTTCAGGCGAAGGTAGATTCCCTTGAGGACTCTTTCAAGGCGGCCATAGTACAGTTGTAAACCCGTGCTGGGCATCAATGCCCGCCTCCACATTTATAATCAAACAGTTGATGAATCGGACCAGGTTGCTGTTAGGAAAACAGAATGCGCATGTGTTTGTGGGATTTCCCTACTATAGGCATTGACAATTCGGCGTACAACAGCTGGTTCACGATTCTATATATGCGAAAACGTATAGCGAATAAATTACGTCCTTAATTTAGCAAGTCAAGCATAAATTTTGTTTTCAAAAATATAAGTGAAAAGAGCAATATAGGATGTCCCTAAAATCAAAATATTAAGGCAGCAAATCATCGCGAAATGGATTGACCTATCTTTGCGTGAGCCGTTTCATATTCACTCTTGGCCAGAATAACAACAGCAGAGATCACCATGCAGGCACCCAGGATCTTCTGCAAAGAGATCGTTTCCCCCAGAACAATAATCGCCAGCGCCACGGCAACCACAACTTCAAACGTCGAAATGATCGCCGCATTGGCCGTATCAATTCGCTTGAGCCCTGCAAAAAAAGCGACGAGGCCCAAAACCGTCGAAATCACAGCGCCGGCAAAAATCGCCAGCCAACCGGAAAGATTCACCGGCAACTGGGGACCCTGAACACTGACCATAACACCAAAGATTATGGTTGAAGAAAGAATAATAACCGTTGATGCCGAAAATGGCCCGGCCTTCTGAATAGAAAGGCTGCCGAATATAAGATAAAGTGAGTAAAAAATAGCAGTGATAATCGCCAATATGATGCCCAGGAAATATCCGCCGCCATTCAAACCGATGGTAAACAAAATCCCAATAAAGGTCATCAGCAAAGCCGCAATTTTGTAACCCGTAATCGGCTGTCTGAGGAACACAGCGGAAAGCAGCGTTACGATCGTCGGGTACATGTAAGCGATAACGATGACCAGATTCACCGGGGCCAGCTGTATCGCCGTGTAAAAGCAAAGGGTCGTTCCTGATAGTCCGATACCGCCTATCAGCGCCAGTGAAACCAACAATTTTCCCCGGGGAATATAGCGACCGCGTGCCCTCATGATCAGAAACATGAGCGGTGAAGCAATTAGAAAACGAATAAAGAGGAACGTAACGGAATTGGTGCCGGCGTTATAGGCCAGATGGGCAAAAATAGCATTCGTGCCAAAACATGCCGCAGACAGGGCGACCAAAAGTACACCGATTAATCGATCCATAATTAAACGTCTCGGAAATTCTATCACGCCGCAGGCGTGAAGCATAGAGGAACATCAAATATTTAGTATTTTGCCGGCCAGAATGGTCAGTGATGGCACCAGCCGCTTCTGCCCCTTGATTTCACTGTTAAAACAATCCTGAAACAGGAACTCACCTTCTTGCAGTTCTAAAACCGTAATATCGCCGACGGTTCCCACCCGCAGACTTCCCAATTCCTTTTCGT
>JASFPE010000369.1:0-6079 GCA_050116155.1 Desulfobacterales bacterium | reverse complement strand
CAAGATCGTCGGCATCGATGATAACCGGTGTTCGGCCGGTTAGGTCGGCGGTTTTTTCGAAAAGCTTATATACCAGTTCATAACCGATCTCCTCCCGGCTGACATCCGGATTCATGACCGCATGGGAGAGAATGGTCTTTTCAGGTTCTCGGATGAGAAACGTATTGGTCAGTCTGCTAATAAATGCATCGTCTTTGATAATGTGATCAAAGGGATGATAGGCCATGTCCTTGAAAAATACAGGTGACTTTTCAGCCTCCTCCAGAATCCATTGTTTAATATCCGGATAACTGTGAGGTACCGTAGGATCGACGTTTTGACCGGGGCAATCCACCCGTTTCTCATAGCAGTAATACAACGGGCTAAAGGGTTCATGCAGAACCTTATAGTCCCCCCTTTCCAAGAAAACCCTTTCAAACGCCGTGGAAATAGATCTTGGATGTACCCAAAATGCGAGAATTTGTTCCATAATAGCCTATCCTCCTTTTTAGCTTATAAATCAAAACAGTATTGGCCACATATCAATACGAGGAAGCCAGCGCGGGACGGTGTCGTAGTATCTTTTGTATGCTGCACCAAAGGTGCCCCTAAGGGCAGGTTCCTCATAAGCCACAACGAATAGATGAAAGCAGAAAAAGAAAAATATCGTATAGCCCAATATTAATAGCGTTGCAAATAAAACCGCCTCACCAAGAAGATTGAAAATTTTCAATTGAATATTGAGTAATTTAAAAGGATTGATCTTTAATCTAAGATCTTCAATTCTCAATGAGGTTCTTTAGCGCGTTGAATCACTGTCAGATGAACCGGCCTCCACCAATCCTATTTCCCAGTCTGCGGGTTGTTCGTCGGCCGGGAATATATGATCGTTGTGCTTCTCCCGAAGGATTTTCCAACGCCCACCAGGTATTGTCTCCGACAATGCCGTCGGTTTCTAAGAATTCTCCATCGGGACCCAGATGGGTCTCGTGAAAATAAATGACCGCCTGTTTCGTGCGTTTCAGAAAATTCCCGCCAACATACCAATGAAAAAACCCTTGCTCATGTAATATCCTTTGGAGGGTTCTTACATCTTCGCCTTTATCACCAAATTTTAAGGTTTTCATTTTTTACTCCATTTCATTCTGATGGAGGTGCGTCCACGCCTTGCATAGCGGCTCGTATCAATTCTTCGAGCTCTTCTTTTTTGGGGCGGTAAAAAAACATTAAAAAACTTTTTTCAATCTGCCCTTTATCAGTTTCTGCGATCATTTTGTTCTCTTTTAAAAAAAACCCGATCTCATCATGAGATGCAGGGTTTTGAGTTATGGTGCATCATTTTGATCCTCCTGATGGTTAAGAGGAGAAGGAGTGATTGTGGATAAATGACTATTTATTGAGATAAAACTATCAAATCCTGTTAAGGTCAGTCAAGATGTCAAGTGCCAAAATTCAGGAATTATCATACGAATGCGTTAGGCCTTAGGTTGGAGGTTTGAGGCGAAAAATTTAAGAATAAAGATTGAAAGATCCAGGGATTCGGGTATTCGATTTTGGATTTCGGATTTTCCAAACACTAAAAACTAAACACCAAACACGAAACCCGAACTGCGTAACACGTAACTCGCAACCCGGCATGAGTTTGCCGGGTGTTTATTTCTTCCTATCCTTACGCCAGCGGCTGGCTCTGCGATCCAAACCGCTTCTACGATCCAGATCGCTTCTACGATTTCTGACGGCTTTTCTTCTATCAAACTGCACCCCAACGCCGCTACGATTTAGACGCACGATACATCCTTTTAGCTTGAAAGTCTTTCGGCCTTTATGTCCCGGAACAACAAGCATAATTATCTGACCCACAGAAAAGCTAATATGCGTTTCAATAAACGCACCACCGCGGCTTATATTGGTGATCAATCCTTCGTAATTCTTATTATTAGAAATAAAAAATAACGATTTATTATAAGATCTTCTTGGATGTTCCCGTGGATCCATTTCCTCTTTTGGCTCGTTATGTTGCGATCGCTTCCTATCCAATTCAGTTGGGTCAATAATGTTTTCCAAAGATACGTTTGAATCGATATATTTGGCTCCATAGCCATATCTAAAAGAAGAATACCGTAAGTTTTTACGCCAGATAATCTCAACGCCCAATTCATAAATATTATCCTTGCCGGAAGAATGGGGCGGGTGTTTTATTCTCAGGTTTATATAATCCCCTATTTTAAGAGACTGATCAGATTCAAAATACAACCCGCCTTTACTGAAGTTGTGCATTGTAGCGGCATAATAAACATCGGGTGACAGACTATCATGATAAATATCGGCTGCATATGTGAAGCGCTTTCTATCCTTGAATTCTGTATTGACGTCCATTGAATCCCTCAGCTATTTTGTCCCATCTTTAATTTAACAATTGATAATGGTAGTTCTTTTTTTCTCAATTTATCCATTTCGTCCTGAACAAGGTTAAACATTTGCAGGATCACTTCTTGCAAGTTACGAACCGTCTCAATTTCAGTTGAAATCTCAGGATCAAGCTTCTTTACTCTCAACTCCCGCAGCTTTTTGAGGTCTCTTTCAGGTAATATCTCAAAGCCAGGCGGTGCATTCAAAATGGCATCAATCATGAGCGGATTGCTTCCGTCGAAAAGCGAGTCGCCGAATTGAGACAGGATCTGACGTTCGGTCATAAAAACAAGTCGGTCGCGAATTTCTTTTTCGCGCAGGAATTTAAGAATTGATTCCTCTTTTTCTATAGACTTAACCGGCAATTTTGATTCTAACTCTTCAATCATAGCTAAGTACTTCTTTTTTGACTTTAATGCCTCTAGCTCCCTTCTTGTATTTTCTAATAGTTTCCGTTTTGCAGTTCTTTTCGCACCGGCAGTAAGGGTGACGTCATTCTCAATGATTTTTAGTTTTTTATTGATTGAATTGTTCAGATTTAAAATATCACCGTAAACACTCTCGATGGCAGCTGCCGATTCAACCGGAAGTGCTTTCTGAGCGTCTTGCACGATTTCGCGAATCTTAAGTGTGATATCCTGCAACATTACCTTATAATCCTTTGGTAAGTCAAAGCCAAAGAAAATATAACCACAAATTCCATCTTTTTCGAGATAGGTTCTACTTGTTCGTATCTGTTTGTATAATTAATGGGATTGAATAACTGCTTGCAAGAACCATGCAATTAATCAACATTTTAAATATATATATTAATTTCAGATAGTTAAAATAAGGAAAATAGACCGGATTCATTCTATTGTGAAATAAAATGGATAATTTCATTGAATCTATTGCCTAAATTTATCATCGGCGGGGGAATCTTAAGGTTTTTAGCCAATGCCGCATATGGTGGATTAATGGGAATGAAGCATCGAGCGTTTGCGCTGTGTCTTACAAATAGAATAAAAAGTCGAACCATTTGTTATTTGGGATTTAACCAATTTCAATCTGCAAATCAAAGTACTATCTAATCAATCCAATCCCCTTTCACTTCTCACTTTGTCAATTTTCTTATCCAAGAATTTATCTATCAATGAGGGCATGACAGCGTTCATGAGCCTGAAAGCTTTGCTGGATAAATCGGGAATGATAATAAACTGAGCCTTATCCAGACCCCGCATAGCGGCACGGGCGGCTTCATCGGCTTCCATAACTTTACCTAATTCAGATATTCTCAATGTTTCAAGGGGCTTTACTCTATTTTCTTTTCTTAGCATCGGCGTGTCGACGTCTGGAGGGCACAGCACAGACACCTTCACGTTGTATGGCCGAACTTCGCTTCGAAGTGCCTCGCTGAAGCCGATGACAGCAAATTTTGATCCGCAGTATCCGGTATAGCCGAAGATACCTTTGAGGCCAGCTAAACTGGAAACATTCAGGATCCAGCCTTTTCGTCGCTGTATCATCCCATTTAAAACATGTTTGATCATGTATACGGTTCCGAGGTAGTTGACTCTGATCTCCTCCTCCATTCCCGAAATTGATAGATTTTCTACATAGCCAGGATTTGAGACCCCGGCTGAGTTGACGAGAACTGCTATGGGACCACACTCATTTTCGGCTCTTTTCACCGCTTCCCGTACTGCATTCATATCCGTAACGTCGGCAGAGAAACAACCGAAGCGTTGAGATTCCTTTGAGATCTGCTGTTTTATTTCATCGATGCTAGCGTCCAAGAGATCTTGCCTGCGCGCAACCAGAAAAACGTTCGCGCCTCGTCGCACAAGTCTTTTTGCGATGGCTTTGCCTATTCCGCTTGAGCCACCGGTTACGATTGCGCAGTGATGCACTAGAATCATTTTTTTGATATCCTTTCCTATTAGAACCTCTTTAAAAAGATTCCTGGTCTCATAAGTTATTTTCCTGTCATCATTTACCTCAATTCCTCAATCAAATCATGGATACGGTTTAAGGCGGCAATGAGGTAATCGTGAGGCAGGCCAAAGCTGATGCGTAAGAAATGATCCATGCCAAAGTGATCACCGGGTACGATGAGCACGCTCTTTTCTTCACGCAGACGCTCGGCCAGCTTGGTCGAATTTATATCCAGGTGATAGCGAACAAAGGTGATCGCCGCGGCATCAGGAGGTGTAAAGGCAAATGTATCTGCCTGATTTTCCATCCATTCCTGCAGGATGGGATATCCTTTGCGAATATAGTCACGGGTGCGATGCAGCAAACGGGGCCGCACTTCCGGCGACAGGGCAATGGCTGCCAGTTTGTTCGAGAGCATCGTAGCACTGATGGTGGTATATTCGTGTCGCGCCCAAATGTCGTCAATCGTATCCACCGGGCCGACAACCCAACCAATTCGCAAGCCCGGTAAGCCGTATGCCTTGCTCATGCTTCCCATCGCCAGAACCTTATCGTAGCGGCCATAGAACGAGGGGTTTTCTTCATCTGACAGCCGGTTTGCCCCGCGATAAACCTCATCGGCTAAAACCCAGGCACCACTTCGCTCGGCCAAAGTGACGATTTCATCCATTTCTGACGCTGATAAAATGTACCCGGTTGGGTTGTTCGGATTGCAAACGGCGATGAGTTTTGTGCGAGGTGTCAGCACCGATTCGAGTTCTGATAGGTCCGGGGCCCATCCGCGGTCTTCACGCAAGTGGAACGCATTGAGCCGATAACCATGATTCTTGGCGATGCCCCAGATTTGCATGTAATTCGGCAGCATCATCACGATCTCGTCGCCGGCCGAGAGCAGGGTACGCACCGAAATATAGTTGGCCTCAATGGCACCGACGGTCACCAGGACATTATCGGGAGTTGCGCCGTCATAGAGATTGGCAATATGCTGGCGAAGTTCAGGGATGCCGTTGACGTGAGGATAATTGAGGTCAGTTGACAGCAGATGTTCAATCAAATCCGAATCGTCGGCCAATAGTTCGCTTAAAAGTACCGGATGAACGCCGCTTTCCGAGAGATTATACGTCACATCCTGTTCAAATTTGGACATCATGCGTTCCATGACAAAGGGCTGAAACCGATCCATGTCTATATTTCCTTCATTTTGAAGTTTAATTTTACCGCAGATTCACGCAGACAGACGCAGACTTTTACTTTACTTTAAGCTCCGCGACTTGCGGAGCTTAAAAAGTCAATCGCTTCGCGATAAAATTAATTATAGCCTTTCTTACAATATTTTCCTTAAAGTACGCTTGGTGATCTTGCGTTTGTAACTTTTTTATCCCGCGCAGCGGGATGACTATTTTTGCCTGGCAGGTCGCCAGGCAAAAAGTATAGTTAAGTTAAATGTCATGACATTTAACTTAGTCTGCGTCTGTCTGCGTGCATCTGCGGTTAATTAATCCTTAAACCATTTAATCGTTCAAGCAACATCTCGGCTTCGGAGATAATATCTTCGATGACCTCCTTAACGGATTTGATGCTATCGATCAGGCCGGCAATCTGGCCACAGGCAATCGGAGCGGCATCGGGGTCGCCGCTATCGTATGCAATCTGACCCTTGCCGCCTGCCACGGTTTTGATAATTTCTTCAAAACTGGCGCCTTGTTCTTCAATCATCAAGCATTCATCCGCCAGTTTATTTTTAATGCAGCGTATAGGGTTGCTAATCGTGGTTAAC
>JASFPE010000368.1:0-6085 GCA_050116155.1 Desulfobacterales bacterium | reverse complement strand
CAGAGCCCAGGCGGCTTACAAAGAAGCCGTTGTCAGAGCAGGCCCCGAAGACATCGTCTGTACGGCTCGCATCACCGATAATCCCGCCAGCTGGTTGGCCGAAAGCATCAAGGATTTCGATGAGCAGCCGAAGGTGGGATCCAAGCGCTGGCGGGATTTCTGGAGTGCGGGCCAGAGTGTTGCTCAGGTAGAGGAGATAACATCGGCCACCGAAGTGGTCAGTGAAATGGTGGAGGAATATATCCGCATATGCAAAACACTGGCGAAGCCTTTTTTGCCATAATAGAGGTTTTACGGTTCTATAACCTTCATAACAGTAAAAGCCATAGTGCCCCCTCCCTCAGATCCCTCCCGCCAGGGGAGGGAAGCTAGACCTCCTCCCCCTGGACGGGGGAGGCCGGGTGGGGGTGAAATAAAATTAGATAAATTATCCATTTATTTTGGATAGAGTTGCGAAGAGTTACCAAAATCGAAGCAGGAGGTCATTATGGGAGGTTTAAAAGGTAAAGTGGCGATTGTCGGCATCGGCGAAGTTCCGACCGGAAGATTTCCAGATAAACCGGCGATCTACCATGCCGTGGAATCAGCCAGGCTGGCCATCGAAGATGCGGGCATCGACAAAGACGAAATCGACTTTGTCATGCCGACGGCCGCCATGTTCAGTTTTTCCTATGTTGGAGAATTGACCACAGCGCGGGTGGCCGAAGAATTGGGGCTGAAAAACTGTAAGAAAAACTGTTTGATCTTCTCCGGTGGATCCAGCAGCAGCACCGGCTTACAGATGGCCGGCAGTATGATCGCCAGCGGGACGGCCAACGCTGTATTATATGTTCATTCCGAAAAGCTGGGTACCGGTGTTACGGGTCAAGGAGGCATCGATCTTTTTTCCGTCTCGGGAATTTCTCCCGAATGGGAAGTGCCCTATGGCCAGCATTACTCCACCGTGGCCGCTTTGTCCACCACACGCTACAAGTACGAAACCGGGTGCACGGACGAGCAACTCGCCGCGATATGCGTTTCCAACCGCAAATGGGCCGAGCTCAATCCCAATGCTTTTTTCAGAAAACCCCTGACCATCGATGAAGTATTGGCATCTAAGATGCTTTCCACGCCATTGCGCGCCAAAATGTCAAATATGTTGTTTGACGGCGGATCGGCCTTTATCGTCACCTCGGCCGAACGCGCCCGAGATCTGCGCGATAAACCGGCTTACATTCTGGGAGAAGGAGGCATCGTCACCCATCATGTATATTCCCAGGAAGCGGATATCAGCAGATTCGGCTGGGCCCAGGCCGCTAAACAGGCCTTTGAAGAAGCCGGTCTGATACCCGACGACATCGATGTGGCGGAGATCTACGATTCATATCCCATTTATCAGCTGATTGCCTTTGAAGAGCTGGGATTCTGTGATCGGGGTGCCGGCGGCGAAATGTTTATGCGCGGTGACACCTGGCCGGGGGGCAAAATACCCTGCACCACCGACGGAGGCATGCTGTCCAAAGGACATATCGGAGCCGGCGGCGGTGTATCGCTGCTGGTCGAGGCAGCCCGCCAGTTGATGGGCAGCGCCGGCGAACGGCAGGTACCGGACGCAAAGTTTGCCGTGGAAACATCAACCGGTGGTACCTATATGGACGCGCAGGTGACGATTTTGGGAAATGAGATCCCGTAAGAAAGATTGAATATTGAATTTTGGCAGTTTTGTAAAAAGTTACTCAGTCAGTTTTCCTGTCATTCTGGCGAAAGCCAGAATCCAGTACCTTCAATATGTTCTGGATGCCGGATCAAGTCCGGCATGACGAATCGAGGACTTATTACAAGATCATCAATATTCAATAAATTTCTAGAAGAGGGTAAAAATATCAACATACAATTCTCAAGAAATTATTTAGTATAAACCAAGGAGGAAAAAAATATGGACGCACCCCAAAAACCGGTTCCGGAAGTCAATCCCTGGGCAATGCCTTTCTGGGAGGCTGCCCGTGAGGAGAGATTGATCATTCAAAAATGTCCGGATTGCAGCCAGCATGTATTTTATCCGCGCCTGGTTTGCCCGCACTGCTTTTCGAAAAACCTGGAATGGGTGGAGGCTTCCGGCAAAGGTACGATTTATTCGTATACCGTGGTGATGAATAATTCTCCATCGGCGTTCATCAACGACATCCCATATGTCGTCGCCCTGATAAAACTGGAAGAAGGCGTGCAGATGCTGAGCAATATAGTAGAATGCGACCTTGACCAGCTGACATGTGATATGCCGGTGGAAGTAACTTTTGAAAAATTAAACGAAGACTTTACACTCCCAAAATTTAGGCCTGTAAAGGCCTAAATTTTGATATATGAGGTGAAGGCATGGAACAACAAAAATATGGTGATGACTTTAATGTCGGCGATATTTACACCACCGCCGCCATTACCGTAACAGAAACACATTTGGTGAACTGGGCAGGGTTAACAATGGACTTTTATCCCCTGCATATGGACAAAGAATATGCCGCCCAGACACAGTTTGGCGAGCGGCTGGCACACGGGCCTCTAATTTTCGGCATGGCAGTGGGGTTGGTAAGTATGGCCGGTTTCGGAGGTGACGCCGCCGTTGCGTGGCTGGGTGTGGACCACATGAAAATGACGGCACCGGTTAAGATCGGCGATACCATTCGGGTGGTGGTAGAAGTACTTGACAAACAGCAAACCAGCAAACCCGACAAGGGTGTTCAAACCTGGCGATATACAGTCAAGAACCAGAGAGATGAGGAGGTTATGGTCTTTGACTACAAGATGATGTTTCATATGCGGGTCTGACCATCCGGCATCAAGGAATCTGATTATTTCAAAATAAGGGGGAAACCAAAATGATAACCATGTCGATTGGTGACTATTATGATCGTTGTGTAGATTTTTTTGGTGACAGAACGGCGATCACCTACAAAGATCAATCCTATACTTACAGGGAGATGGGACATAATGCTAAATGTTTTGCCAATGCTCTGCAAAAGAAAATCGGTTTGAAGAAAGGCGATAAAATCGCCTTCCTGATGGCAAACTGCCCCGAATACATTTTTTGTGAATATGCCATTGCCAAAATCGGCGGCATCCGGGTTCCTTTGGCGGTGCTGTTGAGTTCCAAGGATCATATCTACATGATGAATCAGGCGGAATGCACGACGCTCATCTATCACGAAAGTCTGGCCTCACGGGTAAAAGATATGCTGCTTGAGCTGGAGACGGTCAAACATTTCATCTGCGTCAGTGACGATCCCTCCACCATGATGGAGGACCATTTACATTTACAGACCCTGATTGAAAGCCACCCGCCTGAAGTCGCTGAAGTGGACATCGATTGCGAGGATCTTGTGGGCATCTACTACACCGGAGGTACCACCGGTAAGCCCAAGGGCGTCATGCTTTCCCACAGAGCCTGGGTCTACACCGTCCTAATTGAGATGCTGGATCTGGGTTTTGGCTGGGAAGAGGTCTTCCTCTACACGACCCCCCTTACCCATGCCGGCGGATGCCTGATGCTGCCGGTGTTGTTGCGCAAAGGGCGCTGCGTGATTATCGATCACTTCGATCCCAAAGTGCTGTTGGAGACTATCGAAAAAGAAAAGGTGACCATGACGTTTCTGGTTCCGACCATGATTTATGTTCTGCTGGATTACCCCGATCTGAAAAAATATGATCTCAGCAGCATGCACAACATTATCTACGGCGCATCGGCTATCGCACCGGAACGCCTGAAACAGGCGTTGAATACATTTGGCCCCATTTTTACCCAGCTATTCGGGCAGACCGAGGCGCCGATGATGTTCAGTGCACTATCCAGGGAAGAGCACATCGTGGCAGATCCGCAACGGGAAAAAGAAATACTCAGTTCCGCCGGGCGCCCCACCTTTCATGCCGAAATCAAACTCGTAGATGATAACGGAGCGGAGGTCAAACGCGGGGAACCCGGTGAGGTGGTGGTGCGTTGCGCCAATATCATGTCCGGATATTTCAAGAATCCGGAGGCAACCGCCGATACCCTCAAGGATGGCTGGCTGTATAGCGGAGATATTGCCCGGCAGGATGAAGAGGGTTTCCTGTATATCGTCGATCGCAAGAAGGATATGATCGTCAGTGGCGGGTTTAATATCTTTCCACGGGAAATCGAAGATGTCTTATTCGAACACCCGGCGGTCAAAGGTGCGGCCGTCATCGGAGTGCCCCATGAGAAATGGGGCGAAGAGGTAAAGGCGCTGGTGGCTTTGCATGAGGATAAATCAGCCTCGGAGGAAGAGCTGATTCAGTTTGTAAAAGATCGTAAGGGAAGCCTGATGGCACCTAAAACCGTGGAGTTCTGGGATACCATTCCGCTGACAAATCTAGGCAAGCTGGATAAAAAAGCCATGCGATCCAAATTCTGGAAAGGCAAGGACCGCATGGTCTCGTGACGAAAGCCTGTTTGATCGAAGAAAAAACTTTACGCTTGGTTAGTTTTATGCGAGGGGTTAACTGTTCCACCAGGTGGGGTTTCAAACGAGCGTTTTGAATACCTAACATGCAAAACAAACCTTACCATAAACTGCGTGAATTTTTGGATACCTTCCCGCTGGGATTTCCCCGGACTGCTTCCGGGGTTGAAATCAGGATTCTAAAGAAATTGTTTACGCCAGCAGAAGCACAGCTTGCGGTGCAATTGAGTCCGGTTCCGGAAGAGGCGGCTCAAATCGCGCAGCGCACGGGATGGAATCCAGATAAACTGACCGAAAAATTGGAATCCATGTCACAAAAAGGATTGATTTTTCGACTGCAACGAGAGGGAAAAACCTTTTACAATGCCGCCCCGTTTATGATTGGTCTATACGAATATTCAGTGCAAAAGATCGATGACGAGCTGGCCCGACTATTTAAAGAATATTACGATACTGCCTATCAGAAAGAGATGGGAGCCAGCAACATACCGGGATTTAAAGTCATACCCATAGAAGAAACCATTGCCGCAGACATGGTTTTATTGCCGTATCACAAAATTAAAGAGGATATCCGTGCGGCCCGAAAAATTGCAGTGGCCGATTGCGTCTGCCGTAAAGAGGCCCATCTGACCGGTGGAGGTTGTGATGCCCCTTTGGAGGCCTGTCTATCTTTTGGCGTGGCCGCGGAGTATTATATCGAAAACGGACTCGGTCGGGAAATCACGGCCGACGAGGCCATCACCATCATCGAGAAGGCAGATCAAGCCGGACTGGTGCACGCCGGTGCCAATGCCAAGCATCTGTCCAATATCTGCAACTGTTGCCCGTGTTGCTGTGCCTCCCTGAAAGGCATCTCCCAATCCGGACAAGCCAAACACAAATTCATGAATGCCCTGTTTGAGGCCCGCATCGATGCAGCCGATTGCACCGGCTGTGAGCAGTGTCTGGAACGCTGCCCTGCAGGCGCCATAAGCGTTGCCAAAGTGGCGGTCGTGGATAATGACAAATGCCTGGGATGCGGATTGTGTGCCAGCACCTGTCCCACCGAAGCCATCCAATTGCATCTAAGGGAAAACAGACAGGAGCCCTTTGATCGCGCCTTTGACCTGTACCAGGCCATTCTGGCTGGCAAGCGTAATAAGAAATCAGAAGGAGATGTTTAAAATGGCCAAAAACAAAAAGGAATATGATGATTCGAGAGTTTAACGGAAAATATCCTAAAATCGCCCGCACTGCTTTCGTGAGTGAGGCAGCCTATGTGGTCGGCGATGTGGAAATCGGCGCAGAATCAAATATCTGGCCCGGAGCGGTCATCCGGGGCGATTGCGGCAAAATTACCATCGGTAACAATACCAGCATCGAAGATAATTGCGTGGTGCACGGAAACGGCGACATGATCATCGGCCATCATGTCATCGCCGGGCATGGTGCTGTAATTCATGGGATGAATATCGGAGATTACATATTGATCGGCAACAACGCTGTGGTTCTCAACGATGTCGAAGTCGGTAATTTTTCGATCATCGGCGCGGGGGCGGTGGTCGCGGAAGGCATGAAGATTCCGGAACAATCATTGTGCATGGGAACACCGGCGCGCATAAAGGGCCGTGTATCCTCGCAGTGGATGGATCAAA
>JASFPE010000367.1:0-6093 GCA_050116155.1 Desulfobacterales bacterium | reverse complement strand
CTTTGGCAAAGAGGCCTTTGCCGTGAATTGAGCTCTCTCTCACTTCAGTCTTGGGAGATCGAAAAGTTAGGTTTCTCATGTACTTTTCGTCCTAAATTTATATCATCGGCATCATGCTCTTTGGTGATAATGGTTTGCTTATTTGTATCGTTCGACGGCGCGACGGAATCCTTCCAGCGAATTCTTAATCGTGTCGTCAGTCACGCAAAACGCGATCCGGAAGTGGCCGGGACCATCAAAGCCAGTGCCGGGCACCACCAGGATCCGCTCTTCTTTAAGGACGCTCACAAATTCAATATCATCTGAAATCGGCGATTTTGGAAATAAATAAAACGTTCCAGGCGGTGTGATAAATTCATAACCATAGCTGCCAAGGGCCTCACAGAGCATATCCCGTTTGCGCTTATATATCGATATATCAACACTCATACCTTGGATACAGGCGATCACGCGCTGCATGAGAGCCGGGGCATTGACAAAGCCCAGAATTCTATTGGCCACTGTCATTGCACCTATAAGCTCGGATTTATAGGTTGCGGCCGGATTGGCGGCCACAAATCCGATACGCTCTCCGGGGATGGAAATATCTTTTGAATAAGACGTGCCGATAATGCTATCCTTATAGGCAGCGAAGATACTCGGAACTTTTACATCATCATATACGATCTTGCGATAGGGCTCATCTGATATCAAATAGATGGTTCGATTGAATTCTTTGCTTTTTCTCTCCAAAACCTCGCCAAGTGCCTGCAGGCTGTCTTCCGAATATACCTGCCCGGTAGGATTATTGGGCGAATTTATCAGAAACGCTTTTGTCTTTTCGGAAATGGCCGATTCAATTGCATCTATATCCAGATTAAAATCCGCGGTAGTCGAAACCGTTTTCAGCACACCGCCATGATTGTCGGCATAAAATTTATATTCTACGAAACAGGGCACCGGCGTTAAGACCTCATCTCCCGGATCTAAAACGGCTTTTAAGGCCACATTTAATGCCCCCGAAGCGCCACACGTCATCAAAATATCCTTATCCGTTACCGGCACCTGCTGTTCTTCAGACAAATACTCCGCCACCGACCCACAGACCACCGGAAAACCGGCATTGGGCATATAGCAGTGATCCCCCAATCCGCAGGTAGACACGGCATCGATTAGGGCTTCGTTAAATCTTTCGGGTGGAGGAAGATTCGGGTTTCCCAGGCTGAAATCATACACATTTTCAGCGCCATATTTTGCCTTCAGCTTTGCTCCTTCTTCAAACATCTTCCGTATAAAGGAAGACCCGGCAATGATGTTGGATATTTTATTTGAAATAGTCATGATCTTGTCCCCTGGTTTAGGTGTCAGGTGTCAGGTGTCAGGAATTTGATTGCGGATTGCGGATTTTGGATTGCAGATTTAAAAATAATAATGAATAAATACATCCAATACCTAAACTCCCCAATTTGCAATTCCTAAATTATGATGCCTTTAAATCCGAAATCCGCATTCCGAAATCCAAAATCGAGAGGCCCTGAACCTTTTAAGTCATAGCACCCGGTGGAGTTATCTGTCTTTAAATTCATTCCATTTATAGTCTATTAATTCCAGAAGAACCCCGTTCATCTTCTTGGGATGAATAAATGAGAATTCACAATCCCGAAACGGACGCGCACCGCCGATAAACGGATAATCCTTTGCCTTCAATTCTACCATTGATTCCCGGGTATTGTCGACATTTAAACTGAGAAGCATGATACCCTCGCCCCTGTTTTCGATGAACTTGGCCACATCGCCATCCGGAGTGGTTGACTCCATCAGTTCAAATCCGACTTCACCGACCCAGTACCTGGCAACCTTGATTTTTTCGGGTTCATCGATATATTCGTCATCCGGTTTCGATTTTCCCAGTACCGGTTCCCAGATTTTACGGGCCTCATCCAGGTTTTTCACCGCAATACAGATATGGTCGATTTTGTTTACTTTCATGCCATCCCTCTCCGAATTTTATTAGGTTTTTAAATGTGGTATAATTAGGGATAATTCGTGTCAAGAATAAATTTGGCCTTTTATTAATTCTATTGGCAAGCCTCAGAATTTCCTCAATTCAAGGGCAAAATGTTCGAGTTGCCTATCCGGGCCACCCAAATGGCTTGGATTTATACCGGGCACAAACATCCTCCTTGACGCAACAGAGTAATTTCTTTATACTGCCGGCCCAAATAACTTGCATACCGGAGGTAGATTGTCCGGCCCTTCCCAATTGTAAGGTGAATAAGGAGGATACAGTGAATTCAAAAAAGAGCAATTATGAGATAAACCTCGATAAAAATGCAGCCAATTTTGTGCCGCTTTCCCCTTTGTCTTTTATAGAGAGAACAAAAGATGTCTATCCCAATTATACCTCCGCAATATACGGGGAAAGACGCTACACCTGGCTCGAGACATATCGCCGCTGCCTGAGATTTGCCAGCGCCCTTGAAAAACACGGTATTGGTTTAGGCGATACGGTGTCAATCATAGCGGCAAATACCCCCGAAATCTTTGAATCACACTACTCGGTCCCTATGACCGGAGCGGTTCTAAATACCATAAACACAAGAGTTGAAGCAGATACCATCGCATACATTTTAGATCATGGTGACGCGAAGGTCTTTATTGTGGACACTCAGTTTTCTCCAACAGTCAAAGAAGCCTTGGCCAGGTTAAAAAAAGAAATTTTAGTCATTGATATTGAAGACCCGAATGCGAATCTGCAGCAAGGCGAGGGAGAGCGTCTTGGTAAATACACTTATGATGAATTTCTTGAAACGGGTGATGCCGACTATCAGTGGAAAAAACCAAAAGATGAGTGGCAGGCGATTACGCTTAATTATACCTCCGGAACAACAGGCAAACCCAAAGGCGTTGTATACCACCATCGCGGATCTTATTTGATGTCCATGGGAAGCATTATCGCATGGAACATGCCAAATCATCTGAGATATCTGTACACTGTGCCAATGTTTCATTGCAATGGCTGGGGTTATCCGTGGACCATAGCAGCTTTAGCGGGAACTATTGTTTTTTGCAGATATGTCGTTGCCAAAGACATCTATAATCTAATAGCAGATCATAAAGTTACACATTTTGGCGGGGCTCCCGTCGTATTGAATATGATCGCCAATGCACCCGATAATGAAAAGCGCAAAATTGATCATAAAGTCTATGCAATGACGGCCGGTGCACCGCCTCCAAGCGCTATTCTGGAGAAAATGGAGAACCTTGGCTTTGAGGTGATGCATGTTTACGGTCTGACGGAAACGTACGGACATGTACTTCATTGTGCATGGAATGAAAATTGGGACCAATTGTCCATTGAACAAAAGGCCGAAATCAAAGCCCGCCAGGGGGTGAGATACCCGATGATGGAAGAAATTGATGTTTTAGATTCCCAGACTCTGGAACCGGTTCCCAGAGATGGTGAAACCATGGGTGAAATCATGATCCGCGGAAACACCGTCATGAAAGGATATTACAAAAATAAAGAAGAGACCGAAAAATCTTTCGAGAATGGATGGTTTCACTCCGGGGACTTGGCCGTCATGCACCCGGACGGCTACATTCAGATCAAGGATCGATCCAAGGACATCATTATCTCCGGGGGAGAAAACATCTCTTCTGTTGAAGTCGAAAATGTTCTCGCCAAACACCCGGCGGTATCTTTGGTAGCAGTCGTTGCCAAACCCCATGAGAAATGGGGAGAGACCCCATGTGCATTTGTAGAACTCAATCGCGGTTATGAAAAAACCACTGAATCCGAATTAATTGATTTTTGCAGGGAAAATATGGCCGGATTCAAGAGACCCAAAAGCATCATATTTTGTGAATTGCCCAAGACCTCAACCGGTAAAATACAGAAATTTGAACTCAGAAAAAGGGCAAAGGAGGTCTGATCAGGGAAAAAGCGCCTTACATCGAGATGGAGCCTTTGCGGAAGTCGGTTTTGCCGATGCGGGCATTGACTAAGACCGGCGTGCCGCTGCGGGCGGTTTCTTTGGCCTGTCTAAAAACCTCATCGATGTCTTCCGGGTTGTCCAGGAGAAATCCTTTACCGCCAAAGCCTTCGGCCACAATATGATAATCCGTATAGCGCAGCTGGGTCGCCACATCGTCATTGAATAAGGGAATTTGATCGCGGGCAATCTGGGTCCAGCCGGCGTCATTGCCGACAATCGCGATAACTGGCAGTTCATGACGCACAAAGGTATCAAATTCCTGAAGTGTGTAACCGGCAGCCCCGTCACCGTAAATCAGCCAGATTTCTTTTTCCGGGTGACACAACTTGGAACCCAGGGAAAACCCGGCCCCAACACCGAGGGTGCCGAAAACCCCGGGGTCCAGCCATGACAGCGGTCCCCGTGGTCTAAGTGTATAAGATGCGGTGGCCACAAAATCACCGCCATCAGCGACGATGATACTCTGATCGTCAATGACGTCATCCATTTTACTCAATAAAAGAACCGGATTGAGATATTCTGTTTTTTCGTTGGCCGTATCCTGGATTTCATGTTCGCGCGCATCATCGTTTGCCCTTAAATTCTTTACCCAAGTATCCCAGAGCCCTTTTTGCGATCCCAATGCTTCCGGCAGGGCGCACAGGAAAAGAAAGGGATCGGATAATACGCCCAGATCGGGTCGCCGGTTCATGGTGAGGTCCGCTTTGCTACGGTTTACGGATATTACTCTGGCCCTGCCACCAATGGCGCGTCCATAGTTCAAACGAAAATCAAAGGGCATCCCAGCCACCAGAACAAGGTCTGCCTGCTTCAAAGCTTCCTTTCTTTGGTGGCGCATAAGCAACGGGTGTGATTTGCCCATAAGACCACGCGCCATACCGGTCAAATAGACCGGAATCCCCAATGATGTGAAGGCATCGACAAGTCTATGAACTTCATCCGCATGCAGCATGGCCTGACTGCCCACAATCATGGCCGGCTTCTCCGAGGCACTGATCATCACCGCAGCCTTGGATACAAGCTCAATGTCCAAATCCGGGGACTTTATCGAATATTGGCCGGGTGCCATCTCTTCAAATTTACATTCGAACATTTGATCCACATGGCGCCGCAAATAATACTCCAGCAGCCTGCTTTTAAGACCCGGCTTTTGATCGGCATTGGGTTTTTTGCCGTACCATTCGCGCACAAGTTCTTCACTGTACATTAGATCAATAGGGCATTCGATGAATACCGGTCCAGGAACTCCGGACTGACAAACCTGAAACGCACGTTTCATCACCGGGATAATGTCACAATTGCGGCGAATGGTGACACTGAGTTTGGCTATTGATTTGACCAGAGAAAGCTGATCAATATCCTGAAGCGCTCCCCTATTCTTGAGAACCGTGGGTGCCGCACCTCCCAGGAGAATTACCGGTGATTGCGCCATCTGTGCGTTTTTCAAAGCCGTGATGGTATTGGTAACCCCCGGACCGGCGGTCACAGCGGCAACACCGGGGTTGCCTTTGAGACGGGCCACGGCATCGGCCGCAAAAACAGCATTGGCTTCATCACGAACATCGACGACCCGAATTCCGTTTTTTTTAGCACCCACCAACAATGGAGAAATATGCCCGCCGCAAAGGGTAAAGACAAATTTCACCCCCTGTTCACGCAACACATCGGCTATGATGTCACCACTGTTTAGTTCCATGATCTTATTATTTTTTTGTACTGGAATAATGGAATGTTGGAATGCTGGATAAATGGGTTGTATAAATGATCTTATCCGATGTTGAAACCCACCATTCCAATATAGCGCTAAAGCTTCACTTTGTGCCCATCATTCCAGTATTCCAATGGGTCGTGTAAATACGCTGCACAGGAAGAAGAATTCTGGCTCACATTTTTCCACCTGCTTCAGCGATGAGCTTAGCGCTGCGGAACCAGGATAATTTCGATGCGCCGGTTCTGGCTTCTCCCCTCTTCGGTCTCATTGGAAGCCACCGGTTGATAGTAACTGAAACCACTGGCAGTCAATCTTTCCGGCTCTATACCCGCGTTATCCTGCAGAAATCGAGCGACAGCCGCAGCCCTTGCGGTTGACAACTCCCAGTTGGTCGGAAACTTTGCT
>JASFPE010000366.1:0-6106 GCA_050116155.1 Desulfobacterales bacterium | reverse complement strand
GGCCTTTTTCGGCATCTTGCTCAGGAACAGACCTCCCCAGGAGCGTCACTATGGAAAAGACAAATGGTGGATTTTGGCCATGGGCCTGGCCGGTGTGGTGGGCTTCAGCCCGCTGCTGTATCTGGGGCTCCGCTATTCCACCGCCGTCAACTGTTCTTTGATTCAGGGATTTTCGCCGCTGATCACAGCCCTGATCGCCGGCGTAATTATTCAGGAGCCGGTCACCCGGCGACAGCTGGTGGGTGCGGTTCTGGGGCTCATCGGGGTGGCGGGATTGCTGTCGCGCGGTTCACTGACCTTCCTGCTGGGGCTTCAATTTAACGTGGGAGACCTGATTCTTTTGGCCTCGGCGGTGATCTGGGCATTTTACTCTGTTTTCGGCCGCCGGGTCATGCGCAACCGGTCCCCGGTGGCAGCCACGGCGCTGTCAAACTTCTTGAGCCTGCCCCTGATTGCGGCGGCAGCTGCCTTCGAGCTTCAACACATTTCCCCGAACCTGCAAATGGAGACCATTGCAGCCATCGTCCACATCTGTGTGGTGCCAACCATCATTGGCTACTGGTCCTGGAACCGTTCGGTCAGGATCCTGGGGGCCGGTGGGGCGATGGTTTTTTACAATACCCTGCCCTTTTACGGCGTTATCCTGGGAGCGGTCTTCCTGAAAGAGTCTGTGGGGATGATCCATATTATCTTTGGCGGGTTGATCCTGGGAGGTGGTCTCTGGGCCACCCTGGGCAGAGGAAATCGAGGTGGCTAAACCTGTTGTAAAGTGAAAATAAAAGGAGAGGCACATGTTTGAAGCTGTTGCGAGTCCATATCTGGCAAACTTTGATGGGACGTTTCGAATTGAGCACACGGCTACTAAACCCCCCAAGGGGTCACCGGGCAAAAAGTTATGTAAACAAAGACTTGCGAAACGAATCGATGAAATTTCCGATTTACAGCGAGTCCTTTACGCCCACGACAAGTACGCCGTACTTCTAATTTTTCAAGCGATGGACGCGGCCGGAAAGGATAGCACCATACGGGCTGTCATGAGCGGGATCAACCCGGCCGGGTGTCAGGTGTTTTCGTTCAAACAACCTGCGGCAGAGGAGCTGGACCATGATTTCTTGTGGCGAACCACGAAATGCCTGCCCGAACGCGGTCGTATTGGGATCTTTAACCGCAGTTATTACGAAGAAGTGCTGGTGGTTAGAGTTCATCCTGAATATCTCAAGGCACAGAAACTCCCCGACCGTGTCAACTTGAAAAACATCTGGCAGGAGCGCTACGCCTCGATCTGCGATCATGAAAAGCATTTGGCCAAAAACGGGACCGTCATATTAAAATTCTGGCTTAACGTCTCAAAGGAAGAGCAGCGACAGCGCTTTCTTTCTCGCATTGACGAACCTCGCAAAAACTGGAAATTCTCCAAGGCCGACGTATACGAACGCAGGTTCTGGAAGGATTATATGGGGGCTTACCAGGAGGCCATCAATGCCACTTCGCGATCATGGGCGCCCTGGTACGCTATCCCCGCTGATGACAAGCCCTTTATGCGTCTGACAGTCGCCGAAATCATCGTGAACAGTCTTAAAAAGCTCGCGTTGAAATACCCGACTGTCGGAGCTAAAGAAAAAGCCATGTTTTCGCAAATGCGCAAAATACTTGAAAACGAGCGAAAATAACCCGGATGGCAGATTATTCAGTATCAGAAAGGATTTGATATTCGCTCTTTTTCAAGCGTCCATTTTCTTTATACGCCTTCTGTTTTCATTCGGAAAATACCATGGGGGGTGTGGGCATATTTGCCTTGAATCATTTGTGTTATTGCCGGTGTCACCAAAGTATACGTCTCCTGCAACCTTTGCATTACGATCCTCTCCGATACTTCTTCCCAACTCTGCCCGTCAAAATGCTTAACTTCGAATTCAGAAATTTTCATTTCCATTAATCAGCGCTCCTTTTTTCACTTCTCATTTTTATTGTAACAACCGACCTATTCTTTCGATAATTGTATACTTTGAATGATTCCTACACAACGAGATACAGAAATCAGCACTTTTGATTCCGGGCATCCCAATAATTCTGTTGCAGCAAATTTGAGGCCTATAGGTTTGCATATTTTATGCCATTACATTCGGATGTTGGCTGAAGAAAAAAGAGATATGAATTATTTGAAATAACCTAAGAATACCGGATAGATACAAACACCTGGTTTGATCAAAATGCCCCTCTAAAAAACTCGGCCCTGATGAACAAGCCATCATTGAGAAATAATGGTAATAATTCCTGTGGAAAATAGTAAAGAATGTGAAAAGAGGTTACCATGAAATGAATCCGCGAAATCCCATCATTGTAATTTTCAACACTTTCACGGGATCAGCCATCTCGCGTTCAGACCATTTTCATCCCAATCGAATCGGGCCCTTCGGTTTCCCAATAGGCTCAACACCAGCCAATCGATAGAATCGATTCGACAGGCAATGACCATAAAATTTTTACGCCCCCTTTCAGTATCTAAAAGTGTCGGAACCTTATTGATCAGAAAATCCGGCAGTCCGGACGATGGCGTTTCAATGGCGCTGCCGGGGGGATCGATGGCACAGTAATTGAGACGGCTGGTGATTTTGGCAGCAGCCCATTGCCGGTCGGCGAATTCATCGTCCGCATGCAAGGTTGCAGGTCCGGATATTCTCAACTGGACTTTTCTTTTGGGATGATAAAACAGCCAGCTGACCCGCGCAGAATTGGATATTTCCTGAACTTTTTCTGCGCGGGCGTCGGTGTGGCATACCAGAAGCCGGTCGGCCAGCGTGAACTGTCTCAAAATAACTTTACGCAGACTAACGCCATCCTCTGAGGTGGTTCCCAGGGCAGGCCAGTGAAAGGGATCATTGAAGCGGCTAGCACCTCGCGCGAGCATCTTCCAGATTTCATTTAATACCCCGTCCAGCGTGTCCCATTTTTTTTCATTTCTCCTCAACATTAACGCATCAGTGCCCCACCGGCCACCATTCGATTGATCTGGTTGGTTCCCTCGTAGATCTGGGTCAGCTTTGCATCACGCATATACTTTTCAATGGGATAATCCTTGATGTAGCCATAGCCACCATGGATCTGAACTGCATCGGTCGTCACCCGCATGGCCACGTCGGCGGCAAAATATTTGGCCTGGGCGGCTTCGCGGGTATGGGGTTGCTCGTGATCGGCTCTGGAGGCCGCATACCAGGTCAGCAGGCGTGCCGCATCAACTGCTGCGGCCATATCGGCGAGCATAAAATTCAGGGCTTGAAAAGTTCCGATGGGTTTGCCGAACTGCCGCCTTTCCTTTGCATACTGCACTGCGGCTTCAAAAGCTGCGCGGGCGATGCCTACGGCCGTAATGGCAATGTTGATGCGGCCTTCATCGAGCGTCTTCATGGCGATCTTGAAACCTTCTTCTTCTGCCCCCAATCGGTTTTCCACAGGAACGGCAACATCGTCCAGATTAACTTCGGCCACATTCAGGGCGCGCTGCCCCATTTTATCTTCGACTTTGCCGGTTGAGAGACCGTCAGTTTCTCGTGGCACGACAAATGCGCTGATGCCCCGGGTGCCTTTTTCGGGATCGAGGGTGGCGAAAATGGTATAAAACGATGCATAGCTACCATTGGTAATAAAGCATTTCTGTCCGTTAATGATATAATGATCCCCTTCGCGTCGGGCATTTGTCTTCAGTCCCCCGGCATCGGAACCGGCCTGTCTTTCGGTGAGGCAAAAAGAAGCCGATTTTCCGGATTCACAGAGCGGAATCAGGAATCGGCGCTTTTGTTCATCTGTCCCTGCAACCAGGATGGGACCGCAGGCCAGGGAGTTGATGCCGATCATTCCGGCAATGCCGGAACAGCCGGCATTCAACTCTTCGGTTACGAGGGCTGCATCGAGCAGTCCCAGGCCCTGGCCACCGTATTCCTCGGGGCAGGTCAGATTCATGAAGCCGGCTTTATGGGCCTTGTGCATGATATCCGTCGGGAAATCCGGTTCTTTATCGTACTGAAGCGCAACTGGAACGATCTCGTTCTGAGCAAAATCCCGTGCCCGTTGCTGTAAATCTTTCTGCTCATCGGTCAAACTGAAATCGATCATGAATTTATTCCTCCCTGAACGTATTTTTATTTGCCATTAAAGACCAGAGGTCATGGTTTTACTTTTTACTCCTTCATGAACCAGTTATATGCTCTGGTAAAACCTAACAGTGAAAATATGGGCTTATTCGTTATATCGGGATAACTGGAGTATTCAAACATCATACGATAACCCTTTGCCATGGCTTTGATTACCTCACCGTTTCCGGTCACAGACTCTGTCAAACAATATGATTCACAGGTTCGCATGGCTGTACTGAGAGTTAACGCTCTACTGCTGTCAACCCAATAAGTAATATGTTCGGAATCAATAACGTTTTTTGATTTTAAAGTCAGTAGTACCGTATTCTGACCCAAATCGGATTCCGACACCCACAATGAACTCACGCCATCTTTTGCAAACGTTCCTATTTTCTTGCTTTTTTCATCTTTCGTTGGGTCAGTTTCTTCAATGCATTCCCAATCACCGAATTTAAGTTCTTCGGCATAACCATTGCCAGCAAATGCTGCTATTAACATAAATATAATCACAAAGCGAGCAGATAGATGTGCACCAATAATATAATTTTTCATAATGTTACCACCTAATTTTATATCTAATGGTTAACCTTAATCTTGCATGAAGGTATGGCCATCATAAATTGGTCGAAAGTGCATTGCAACAAAGAATGTGTTGAAATAGAAACCATTGTTGCTTTAAACAGAGGATCTATGTTAAATAATAAGTTCAAGGTTCAAGGTTCAAGGTTAAAAAAAATCGCTATAAAGCCAGAGGTGCCTATGGCTTAAATTAGAAACCCCATTTCTCCATTCGAGATCCGGGGTTTTGTGCTTTTAATGAAGGTGCTTATCTGTCGGGGAGGATACTTTTGATGCCCATGGGATTCAAAAAAACATGTTTTGTTTTTGCGGCCGTGGCAATTCTGCTTTTTGTGATCCTGGCCTGCCACAAAACTCACGCTGCAGGTCCTCTAGAATTAAAGGTGGCTATGGGCTATCCAACCAGAATGCCGCTGCTGGGATCTCTGGCCACCCGATTTGCCAAAGAGATCGAGCAACGATCTCATGGGCAAATCAAAGTCAAGATTTATGAACCGGATACGGTTGTTTATAGATCTGCTATTCTTGATACAGTCGCCAAGGGAAAAGTTGATGCGGGCTGGGCTGCAGCTGGGATGTGGAGTCAAAAAAACATGGCATTTCATATTTTTTGGGGTCCGCCATTTTCACCTTCGGCCGGCGAGCATTATGACTGGATTATCAAAGGAAGCGGAGGAGCTCTATATGAAGAACTGTATGGCCGTTACAATGTCAAGCCCATACCCGTCGGCATGCTGGGACCGGAGGGTGGAGGCTGGTTTCAAAACCCGATTAATGACCCCGGCGACTTGCAAGGTTTAAGAATTCGATTTCATGGATTGGGCGGCAAGGTCATGAAAAAACTTGGCGTATCGGTGGTTAAATTGCCGTCCAAACAGATATTAAAGGCCCTCAAAAAAAATATCATCGATGCGACCGAATTCAGTACCCCCTACATCGATAAATCGATGAATTTCGACAAAGCCGTCAAATACTATTACTACCCTGGCTGGCATCAACCTTTTACGATGATTGACCTATTTATCAACAAGGATATCTGGAATAAAATGGACCCGGCCCAGCAAAGACTCATCACGCAAGTCTGCCATGAAAACGTCCTTTTCGGCATTGCCGAGGATCAGCGGTTGGCCGCTCTGGCTCTCGATGATATCCGCAGCCGGGGGGTTCGGGTCAGTGAATTACCTTCCAGTGTCATAAATGCAACAAAACGCGCCTGGCAGAAGGTGTCCACAAACTTATCCGCAAATAATAAGGATTTCCAACGGATTTATGCGGATCACAGTGCTTATCAATCTTCAGTTGCCAGCACCGGTCCGGCGCCCCCACCCATTCCTGGTGCAGGCACCCGCAAGGACACGACACCGCCGCATATTATGATAACTTCTCACAACCTCAGG
>JASFPE010000365.1:0-6137 GCA_050116155.1 Desulfobacterales bacterium | reverse complement strand
GTGCGCTATGTTACGGGGTTTCGGGAAGGTGTTATTGGAGCAGCTATTTGGGCGGCAAGAGCGGATTGCGCGGGCGATGCGTTCAACCCTGCCGGCGGATCTATCATCAAAACGGTCGCAGCCACCGTTTTTTTTCTTGCCAGGATCTCAGCATCGATGTTTTGGTCAAGGTGCTGTTGACGGTGCCACAGGTACGAACCTGGAAAATTGAAGGACGCAAAAAGGGACCTCACTACGTGTATTATACGGTGCAGGCCTATCGCATGCTGCGGGATCACGGAGGTGATCCCCAGCTCAAAAAAAATGCCCTCCAGATGTTATCCCGTGCCCTGGGCCGCACGGGCACGCACTATTATTTTCTACCCCAACGACAGCAGAATCCCATCAGTGCAGACGGTCGGACCGGCTCCGGTTTTTTAGTCGGTAAAATTAAAGGAAGCCGACAAAAGCCGTTCGTTGTTCCCAGAGAAGCACTTTTGCCCGGAGATGTGTTGCGCACGGGCTATGAAGACGAACCCTCCCATCGGGTGGAGAAGATCGGCCGTCATGTGCCCAAAGGGGGTAAATTTTATTTTAGACCCAAGCCCCAGAAAAGGCTTGCCAAGGGAACCCCGGTGTATCTTATCGATCGACGTGAAGAAGCCCTGGACGAAATTTTATCTCGTCTGGATAAGAATCTATCGCCATCCCCGCGTGGCAAATCCCGAGAATTCGATTTTAAGGTCAAATTGCCGGAGCGAAACCACAGAAAAGAAAAGGCAATTGAGCTGCCGGTATATCGGAGGCCGAACAAAACCAGACGTGCAGGTCATTTTGGACTGTGGCTTTCTGCGGAAGCGTTGCAGTATGCATCACGTCAACAAGGTCGCCATATATGGTGGTGGTTGCCACCGGTTATCTGGCCGCAAGACGAGTCAGCGTGCGAACTTCTTCTGGCGCAGGCCTTTAAGATGGGTGCCCGCAATTTCGTGTTGAATGCTCTGTGGCAAGCGGTTTTTTTTAAAGATCGCCAGAAATTAAACCTGTGGGCCGGACCTTTTTGCAATCTGGCCAATGCGCTGGCTCTGAAGACGGCCGCATCTTTAGGCCTCAGGGGCGCTGTCCTGAGTCCGGAACTTGGTCATCAAGATTATTTGACTCTGGCCCGTCAGCGACCCCTGCCATTGGGGCTTATTATTTCCGGCAACTGGCCATTGTGTGTTGCGCGAACAAAATCTAGCCAATTACAACTCCATGAGCCGTTCAGCAGCCCAAAAGGTGAGCAGGCCTGGATAACCCAATACGGGACAGATTTCTGGATATTTCCGAACTGGAAGCTGGATTTGCGGGAACACAAGCATGAACTCAGGGAAGCCGGATATTCACTCTTTGTACATTTGACCGAGCCGGTGCCCAGGGCTGTTAAGCTGAAAAAGAGGCCGGGAAGGTGGAATTGGGATTTGGATCTAAAATAAAGTATAAAATAGTGCCTAAAGTTTGAAGTGATCTAAAGTGATCTAAAGTTAAGGAACAGCTTGCGGCTTAGTCGATTTATTTTAAAAATAGATAGAATTCATTAACTTTAGATCACTTCAAACTTTAGATCACTTTTAACTTCTCCGGTTAAACCGAGTTAGTCATTTAGAGGGGTATGGTAATGAGACCTTTAACGATGTTTTGTAGCGCAATTGAAGTTACCCTGAATACCGGTCCGGATATGCATGACATTAGTGCTGAACTGGAGCGCTTGATCCGGGATTCAGGAATCGTAGATGGCAGTCTTTGCGCCACCATGGTGGGTTCGACCGGGTCGCTGACAACCATCGAGTACGAACCGGGCGTCGTGGAAGACTTAAAACGCGCCATAGACCGTTTGGCACCGCGGGGGATGGAATATGAACATGAAAAAGCCTGGCACGATGGAAACGGCCATAGCCATGTCCAGGCTGCCTTGCTGGGACCCTCTATTGCGTTAGCCATCAGGGGCGGGCGACTGAAGACCGGTACCTGGCAGCAGGTCGTTGCCATCAATCATGACAATCGTGCCCGTACGCGGGCGATTGAGGTGACGATTACGGGAACTTCTGAATAAGGCCTACTTTTCACCACAGAGGCACAGAGGACACAGAGATGATAATTTTTTTCCCTGGGCGGGTCTCCCGATCGGGCAAAAGAAAACTGACTCTGTGCTCTCCCTTCGGTCTGAGCTCAGGGTCGAAGACTGTGTCTCTGTGGTGAGAGGAATTATTTTTTGCGTCGCAGGCGGTTCATGGCCAGTCTTAGGCTGGTCTGCATGCGGCCGATGGCCTGGGCCAACAGGCCGATTTCATCCTTGGATTTAACATCAATTTTTACATTCAACTCACCCAGGCTCATACGCTCGGCGGCATCGGTAAGTTTTCTAACCGGCGTAACAATAGCACGGGCTGACAGATAGGCGATGAGGGTAACCAACACGACCGTGCTGGCCAACAGAATTAACGCAAATTCCTGCATTCGATTCAGGGCCTCGAATACTTCGTCTTCTTCCTGTTGCAGGACCAATGCCCATCCTTTTTTGGTGCTTCTTACGTGACCGAGCGATGCATTGCCCTTCGAATTTATAAAACTAGTGGTGATGGTAGTCCATCCTCGCTTGCGGAAGTTGACGATCAATGGGTGAGCGTTCAGGTTTTTGCGTGTCGCCGCATATTGTCTGATCGGGTGAGCAATCACAAAGCCTTTTTCATCTACCAGAAAGGCACGGCCGGTGTTGCCTTCTTTCCAGGTGGCGATGTTTTTGGAGATATCATCAACTGTCATGGCAGCTGCCATGACACCAACCAGCTTATCTTCGGATTTAATCGGGACCGCTAAAACAAGAGCGGGTTTTTTTGAGGTTTTACCCACCAGTGTTTGCCAGCTGAGGTTTTTGCCCTTGATGACGTCTTTGTAGTATTGCCGGTCGGAATAATCCTTTAAAGGGACGTCGTCGCTTCTGGCAACGTTTATCCCGTCCAGTCCGACAGTGAAAGCCAGATATATATAAGGATATTCTTCGTTGATGGTTCTTAAAAAAGGTTCCTGGCGCTCACGTTCCATCGAAATGATTTCTGGAAGCCTCGCATGCATACGTAAAATTTTTTCATGATTTCTGATCCATTCCTCAACCTGGGTTCCCAGGCCTTCTGCTGTTTGTTTCATTAAATCTTCCGTATCGCTGCGGATCCGTTCGTTGGTTTCACGCAAGGAGAGGTACCAAAAACTTAAAAAGGGAACCAAACTGATGAACAGCATCACAATGATTATTTTTGTAAACAGGCCAAAACGTACTTTCTGGCCGGTATAGAAAGCCGGGATTTCTTTATGCTCTTCGTCAGTCTCCGCTTTGAGCGAAACCCTTGGCTGATCAACAGTGCTTCGGGATACCTCGGGCTCCGGTGAAATCGCAGGTTGCGGAATTTCGGGAGTTGGCTCAGGTTTTGGTTTGGTGATGACCATGATGTGATCGCAGACTTTGCATTTAACCTTGGCGGTGTCTCTCGACATTTTAGTTTCGTCAATTCGATATTTTTTCCCGCATGCATTACACGTAATGTCCATCATGGTGAGCACTCCTCATTTTAAATTCATCTTTTATTTAAAATACTCAGCATGGATTTTTTGAATTCAATCCGGTCTTTTTCATTTGGGATTTCAAGTGAAAGATTATTGATCAGTTCAGCAGCCTGGTTTACAGGTATTTCAGACGTTTTCAAGTCCATCTCCGCCACTACATCTTCAATCAGAATTTCAGCCATGGGTCCGATGACCTTTGATAAATTGATTCTCAGGGCCTCGAGGAATAGGTGGTCGAGATAGGGGACATCTTTTTTAACAGGCTCAATCAGTCTCTGGTTCAGCAATTTCGATAGCGTCTTTTTCAGGGTTGTGGTCTCCATGTCCACTTCTTCGGCGATCTGATGCAGACTCTTGTTTTCATCAATAGCAATCAGCAAACGGATCATATCCGCATCTAATGATATTTCATCACTATCCTTTCGGATTATCTTTCGAAAAAATAAATCTCCCTGACTTGCTCGCGATATATTCATATTGTTACCACTACCGAAAAAGTTTCAGCTTACTGAAAGAATTTCAGCTTAAGGTTGTATTCCTGTTCCATGTCGTTTGCAGCAGCAATAAAAAATACGATTTGACATGCACGCCTTTGGCCGCCTGTATATCGTGTCTCGGATCGATCGATCCAAATTTGCAGATAAGAATAACTTATTTAAATTAATGATGAATTTCTTTTTATGTCAAGGAGTTTTTGTTTTTTTCCCCATTTCATCTTTCAATTTTTTTTCCATTTCTGCGAAAAGATCCTTTTTCTTTTGGGCCTGCTGGGACCGGAAAGTCTCAATTTTTTGTGAAAACGCCTTCTGGGTATCCTGAAATTTTTTCAATTCTTCTTCCAAGCGACTGTCTTCTTCACCCTTAGGAATGTCCTCCAATTTAAGATGATCACGAATAAAAAGCCTGTCTCCGTATGACCCCTGGACGATTTCAATGACTCCCATCTCATCTAGTTTTCTGCAAAGAAAATTACCTTTTTCTACGGAAAATGAAAGCATATTGCAAATCTCTTTCAGCGAGGGAGGTGTCTGATTTTGGCGTTCACAAACCCGGATCGCCGCGACAAATAGATGCGCACTGGAGTAAAGATCATATTTTTTTGTTTGCATAGTCATTGCAATAATCTGGGGAATGTCTACCGTTACTTGACATCGAATCCCAAGAAGAGTAACATTTCTTGGTAATATATTCAAGAGGGGGATGATTCACGATGACTGAAATTGTTGATATCAAAGCGAGACAAATTATAGATTCTAGAGGAAATCCTACGGTTGAGGTTGATGTTTCTCTTGCCTGTGGTGCCGTCGGCAGCGCCGCTGTGCCTTCAGGGGCTTCGACCGGAAAACGCGAAGCCCTGGAGCTTCGGGATAAGCGCTCCAAGCGTTTTGGCGGAAAGGGGGTTACCCGGGCGGTCAACAATGTGCTTGCGAAGATCGCTCCAGCCGTCCGAGGAATGGATGCCGCCGACCAGGCGTCTTTGGATGGATACATGCTGGAACTCGACGGTACGCCGAATAAATCCAAACTCGGTGCCAATGCCATCCTGGGAGTGTCCATGGCAGCTGCCAGGGCTGCGGCGGCAGCCTTTGGTTTGCCACTTTACCGCTATCTGGGTGGGATCAATGCCCGCTATTTACCGGTGCCGATGATGAATATCGTCAATGGTGGTGCACATGCAGCCAATAATCTGGATATTCAAGAGTTTATGATTTTGCCTTTTGGCGCAAAATCCATTTTCCAGGCGGTTCAGATGGGGGCGGAGATCTTCCACCACCTGAAAGACATTCTCAAGGCAGAAGGACACAGTACCGGCGTCGGGGATGAGGGAGGTTTTGCACCTGACCTTGAATCCAATGAGGCGGCGATTCAATACATCATGAATGCCATCGATGCCGCCGGTTACAAACCCGGCGTCGATATTGGAATAGCGCTGGATGCCGCGGCCAGTGAGTTTTATAAAAATGGCAAATACATTTTAGCTTCCGAAAAGAAAAAACTCAGCGCCGCCCAGATGATTGACTATTATGAGAAGCTTATCGACAGGTACCCGATTTTGTCCATAGAAGATGGCCTGGCTGAAAGCGATTGGAAGGGCTGGAAGGTTATGACCGATCGATTGGAAGGATCGATCCAGATCGTCGGTGATGATATTTTTGTTACCAATCCCAAGATATTCAGCAAAGGCATCGAGCAAGGAATTGCAAACTCCATTCTCATCAAACTCAATCAGATTGGAACGGTTACCGAGACCCTGAATGCGATCGAACTTGCCAAGCAGGAGGGATATACGACCGTCATTTCCCATCGATCGGGTGAAACGGAAGACACCTTTATCGCCGATCTCGTAGTCGGCGTAAACGGTGGCCAGATCAAGACCGGTTCGATGTCGCGCAGCGATCGCGTGGCCAAGTATAACCAGTTGATTCGGATTGAGGAACAACTCGGAGCGGCTGCTTTTTTCTCAGATGCCATCTTTTAGGAGTGTATATTTACTTTCTTGGTTTCAAGTACATCCAGGTTTCAGGTACATTAAGGTTTCAGGTGTCGGGTTTCAGGTGTCA
>JASFPE010000364.1:0-6139 GCA_050116155.1 Desulfobacterales bacterium | reverse complement strand
TGGTCCGGTTCGGCTGCCTTGATAAAGGAGGGCCTTCTTCCTTTACGGCAATCTCCCAGCAGCGTAAATTGAGAGACGACCAGCATTTCACCGCCCACTTCTAGCAAAGAGCGGTTCATTTTCCCGTCTTGATCTTCAAATATTCTCAAATTGACAATTTTATTTGCCAGATATTGGCAGTCTTTTATGGCATCGCCTTTGGCCACTCCGAGAAGGACCAGAAGCCCTTTGCCGATCTCACCAACAATTTCCTGATTTATTCTCACCCAACTTTGTTTGACCCGTTGCACCACGGCTATCATAATATTCTCCTCAGGGTTTTCGTTTGGGGAATTATTTATATATTGCTAAGTTAAACCAAATCGTTCATTTTCATGGTTTCAGGTGTCAGGTACAACCAGGTTTAAGGTGTCGGGTGTCAGGTGTCAGCAGTCGAAAGCCTGCGGCATAGGGCATGGCGCATAGCGCATCGGGTTAAAAAATAAATATGATATTGATTTTGAGGTTTTCAACGCCATGCGCTTTACGCTATGCTTAACCAATATCCAGAAACCATGACTTTCAATCCGAAATCCGCAATCCAAAATCCGAATTCGAAAGGCCCTGACACCTGACACCTGAAACCTTAGAGTTCACAACACCCGGTTATTACAACAAATATATGACAATTTCGATGGTTCTTTGTGCCATAACGTGAACTGACCCTATATGCAAGCTAAACTGGAAAGTCAAGCGAATCCGGGTACGCATAATACCGCCTGTTTATTATCTTGAACAAACTTTAGTTTTGTAATATAAATAAGTTAAAGAGGCGCTTTAGGGGTTAAGCTTTTTATAAAGCGCCTTAATTATTGAGGAGTTCATGATGAAATTCGCAAAATGGCTGGGGGAAAGGTTCTTGAAAAAACAGAACCTGTACTACAAGCTCAATTTGATATTCGGACTGTTTTTTTCCTTTCCGGTATTGGGATTTATTTTCTTTAGCATCAAATATGACATGTTAAAGGATACTTATGTCCCTTTTTTCTTTCTGGGAGTACTGATTTTCTCTTTTCTGGGATTCAGCCTTCTCAAGAACCTGTTCGATAAAATTGCGAATATATCCGAACAGATGTCCACCACGCACATTACGGAATTCACGGAAGATGATCCCCTGCGCGGGACTGATGAGCTGCACAGTATTGTCCAATCTTTTTCTGCAATTGAAAAACAATTCAACAATACATTCAGTCTACTTGAAAAAAAGACATCCGAGATTTCCATACTCAAGGATCTTTCAGAACTGTGTTATGTGACTTTTGATCCGGAAGAAATTCTGCACGTTACCCTGGAGCGTGCTCTGTTGCTGACCAACTCGGATCTGGGTTCCATTCTGACGCTTGAAAAGACAGAACCCAAATCTTTTATCGTGAAAGCCACGGTGGGCCTTGGAAAATTTGTAAAATCCGGTGATCGGATCGATTTTGAAACCAGTATTGCGAAATATGCGGTAATCAACAAATCACCGCTGGTGGTTGAGAATATCGAAACGGATAATCGCTTTGGACGGGCGAATCTGGCTCACTACGGGACGAAATCGTTTGTCTGTATGCCGATTAAGACCAGTAAAGAAATTTTTGGAGTCCTTACCATATCCTCCAAATTCAATCATAGAATTTACACGCATGATGATGTTGAAGTGCTTACGCCACTGTTGAGCAACGCCGCCTTTACTTATGAAAATTTAAGCCTGATCAAAGAAAACGAACAGGCGGTTTTGTACCTGAAGTCGATTGAAAAGATTTTTAAAATATTGAATTCAAGCTTTCGAGACAGTGAACTGTTGCATGCCGTCTGGGGTGAAATTCAAAGTGTGGTCCCTTTTGATATTGCCTTTGTAATGACCAAGGCAGACTGCAAACCGGGCTATATTAAAATTTTTGATTTATTTGTCAAAGGTCCATCCCATATAACCAAAGGTGCGTGTTATTCATATCAAGCCTCTGTGATCGATAAAGTCCTTAAACAGGAGTCCACCCTCATCATCGATGACCCTGCTTCGTTTAACAACGCCGTTGACCGAAAACTCTTCAAGGAGCATGGTTGTATGTCATGTCTGCTGGCTCCGCTCAAAACGGATGGCATCGTTACCGGGGTTCTCGCATTGGGATCTATAGAACCGACTGTTTTCAATAAGGCCGTGGACTTACTTAATTGGATTGTCAACGGACTTTCATTGGCCATCGATCGTAATAAACTTTCCGCCGACGTTGTAAAGCGTAATCAGGAATTGGATACCATCCGCCAGATAGGAAGTGCCCTGGCATCATCGACATTCGATATTAGCAAGGTGCTCAAATACACCATGGATATGATTCGAGAGGTCATTAATGTGGAAGCCGGATCCTTGCTGTTTCTGGAAAATGATGAACTCGAAATTGCGGTGGCATTTAATATCAGAATAAAATCCATGAAGAAATTCCGTCTCAAATTGGGGCAGGGAATTGCCGGAAACGTTGCCACCCGGGGAGAGGCAATTATCGTCAATGACACCGAAAATTCTCCGCATTTTTTTCCGGTAATCGATGAGGCTTCAGGTTTTAAAACACGATCTGCTTTGTGTGTGCCAATGATATCGCAAGGAAAAGTGATCGGCGTTATCGAGGTGATGAACAAAATCAACGGTGAGTTCGACCTCGATGACAAAGATTTATTGCAGTCCATTGCCACCTCGGTGTGTATTGCCCTTGAAAATGCGCGACTTTACAAGGAAACGGTTTCCATGGCCGAACATGAACGCGATATTCGCCATATGTTTCAAAAATTTGTTCCCAAAGAGGTGCTGGATAAAATCCTGCATGATTCTGATACCGGCAAACCGGATATTGAAGAATTAAAAACGCTGACATTACTAAATATTGATATCCGTGGATTCTCGCAACTTGCCAAGCAGATCGGCTCTCAAAAAACCGTTTCTTTACTGAACAGTTTTTTCTCGGTCATGGGGGGAATTGTCTTTAAGCATCAAGGCATCGTCGATAAATATTTGGGGGATGGATTCCTGGCTCTTTTCGGCGCACCGGTATCCAGCACCATGGATGCTGACAATGCCCTGGCTGCGGCGCTGGAGATGAGACGATCGCTTCAAGCTGTAAATAAATATGTCAATAAGAAATTCGGCATCTCTGTAGATATGGGAATCAGTGTACATACTGGAGAAGTCGTCGTCGGAAATATTGGTTTTGACAAGAAAATGGATTACACGGTCATTGGAGATCCGGTCAATACGGTTTTCAGGTTGCAAAACCTCACCAAATCTTTTCTCAATGGTATTTTAATCAGCGAAAATACGCTGCGGGCGGCACGTTCCAGTTTGGACGTCGGAGAGATTAAAGTGTCCGATGATATTTACAAAGAATTTGGTGAAATGAAAGTGTATGAGCTGCTGGGTATAGAATCGGAGAAAGCGCTGTCTGTCGCAGCCAACTAACCAGCCCTTTGTTCTTAAGGTAATATTCGACCCACCACGATTTTAAGGTTATTTAGTTTAAAGTATGGGGAAATTTAAAGTGCCTAAAGTGATCTAAAGTGATCCCGCCATGGCGGGATTATGGAATTCTATCGATTTTATAAAAAGACGGAGCGAAGCGACTCATCAACTTTAGATCACTTTAAACTTTAGTCACTTTTTTAATTGCCAATTGACCCTGCCTGAACCTAATCTCATTAACCGACAGATCTATTTTGCAGATAATACCTGATTTAAAAGAATGTATCAGCGGTTCTTGACAAGTCCATGAGATGAAATTAGGTTTGGAGTGTCTTAAACCGGCACAAATGATTTCTTGACTTGGAGGCTGATATGGAAGACGCATATCCAGGATCACTGAAAGGCCAATTCCTTTTGGCAATGCCTGCACTTTTAGATCCGAATTTTTACCAGACCGTAACTTGCATCTGTGAGCATAACGAGGAAGGCGCTATGGGCGTCGTTGTCAACCGCATTCATCATGAACTGAGCGGAAAAGATATATTTGAAGAACTCAAAATGGAATATGCTCCCGGAGCGGATTCCATTGCCGTTCATCTCGGCGGACCGGTTCACATTGGTGAGCTTTTTGTACTCCATGGTCCTCCATTTGAATGGGAGGCGTGCTTAAAAATTACACCTACCCTGGGTATGAGCAATACCCGAGATATCCTGGAATCGGTTGCTATGGGCCGCGGCCCGCATTCGTATATTATCGCATTGGGATGCGCTGGCTGGGGACCCGGCCAGCTGGAGCACGAAATTAAAGAAAATGCCTGGTTGACGTTCCCTGTTTACGAAGAGAATATATTTGAATTGCCGGTTGAGGTGCGCTGGGAAGAGGCGGTTCGTAAAATGGGTATAGATCCTACCCTGTTATCGAATGCGTCGGGACACGCCTGACGGTTTTGGACCGACAGTCTAAGCTTTTGCTTTCGCTTTTGCTTTTGCTTTGGGTTTTTTCTTCTTTAAACAGTCCTTATCTTTTCTCACAAAAGCACAGAGTTTGGGATTATAGTATTCCTTGCAATTTAAAGGATTATAAAGCGGGCACTCAGGATGTTTTTCGGACATAAACCAAATATTTCCTTCCTAATGAAGTCTCCTTCCACAATCGAAAGAGCTATAACACAAAATATTAGCTTTTACAAGGCATTATGACAAATTTGGTAGCTCATTCAATTAACCTGAATCGATGAAGAGCCGATCTCAAGACAGCCAATTATCTTGGCTTTTAAGAAAATATTATCGATTAATGCATTATATCACGTCGGAGCCCGATATCCAAAAGGAATAATGCTTGATTCGGATCACCGATCTGATCTAAAAGACCTGATCATGGATAATTTTTCAACATTCAAAGATGAATTGCTGCGGATAAACCAGGATATGCAGGCATTGTTTGCAACCGCAAAATCGATCCCCGGCATGTCTGAATATAGCTTTGGCGATTGGGAGAAAGCCTGTGAAGACTTGCGCCGTCAGCTGGGAGAGGAATTTGTAAGGGTTGCCGTTGTAGGACCGATCAAATCCGGTAAAAGTACTTTTTTAAATGCCGTTTTGCGGGGTGATTTCTTAAAGCGGGGAGCGGGAGTTGTAACCTCGATTGTCACCCGCCTGCGAGCCGGCAAACAGCTTAAAGCAACTCTTTATTTCAAAAACTGGCAGGAGGTCAATAAGGATATCGAACAGGCATTGGTCTTGATTCCTTCCTTAGAAAGCGATGCCGACAGGGTGAATTTTGATATTCGAGAAGAAAGCGCGCGCCAGAATCTGCGGGATGCGCTCAATTCTCTGGGCTCCGAACAGTTGATCACGAGAGATACCCGCAATATCAACAACGTTCTTTTGACTTCATACCTCAAAGGCTACGAGACGGTTTGTGACCTTCTTTCATCGGATATCATTCGCCACTATTCCAGTGACCAATTCCCCGAACACAAAACATTTGTCGGCAATGAATCCCTGGCAGTTTATTTAAAAGATGTCCAACTCGAGATCGACTCCCCCGGATTGGAACCCAATCTCGAACTTGCTGATTGCCAGGGCAGTGATTCGTCAAATCCTTTGCACCTGGCCATGATTCAGGATTACCTGCTGTTAACCAATCTTATCATTTATGTGATCAGCAGCCGAACCGGACTGCGCCGGGCTGATATCCGATTTTTATCGATGATCAAGAAGATCGGAATATTGGACAACACCATATTTGTCATTAACTGCGATTTTAGCGAGCACGAGTCAATCAATGATTTAAATATGTTGATACAAAAAGTTCATGAAGAACTTTCAATGATTAAGCCTGATCCGGACATCTATACCGTTTCGGCTTTGTTTAATCTTTTTAGCTCCATTGCCGGCGATCTGTCAAAAAAGGATAGGGCCCGGCTTTACCAGTGGGAAGCGGACAAAGAAATGGTGGATTTCTCTGAGCGGCAGACGGCGCGGCTTGAGTCCGCCCTGAACGATAAGCTAACCCGCCAGCGCAATACACTGCTGCTAAGAAACCATTTAGAACGGCTGAATGCGATATTATCCGGCATGGATAACTGGTTGGGAATCAATCAGGAAATTATCACCCAAGATGCCCAAAGTGCCCGGAAGACCATCCAGAGACTGGGTTCTCATCAA
>JASFPE010000363.1:0-6147 GCA_050116155.1 Desulfobacterales bacterium | reverse complement strand
TTCCGCATTCCGAATTCCGCATTCCAAGGTCCTTATTTGTGTATTTTCCCTCAATTTAAATGCCAAATCCCCCACTTTACCTGTCGATATTAAACATCATCGACTGTTGTTTAAGTATAACTTATTGATATTAAGAACAATTCTTCATATTTTGTTTTTTGGCATACTCCCTGCAGTCGATCATATGGTTTTTTATTTTTCACCAATCCATTGCAGAGGCAGAGGAAAAATGAATCCTTTCAATGAGTTAAAACAAGTCAAGACGCTGCTGGTCGACGATGATGAGTTCATCCGCGATTCGCTCAAAATTGCCTTTACCACCAAAGGCTGCTCCATTCGGGTGGCTGAGACCGCTGAAGTAGGCCTGCAAGCTATCAAAGAGGAGCAATTCGACATCATCATCAGCGATTTCAGGCTGCCCGGCATGAATGGCCTGGATTTTCTCAAGCTGGCAACCGTTACCCAGCCGCAGGCCGTCAATATCCTCATTACCGCCTACAGGGATGAATACTGCTTTTCCGAAGCCATCAGGATTGGTGTCACCGAATTTATCGAGAAGCCTTTTTCAGTCAAAGCCCTGGTCGCTTTGCTGGCTCTTTCACTGAAAAGACAAACAAAACATCGCGCCATAGCAGAAAAAAACTAATCTTTAATGATTTGGCAGGCAAGGTATGCAACTAAATTTTAACCACATAACATCGCACGACACGGCGCGAAGCAGGGTCCGGTCGATGCGTCTTCGGGCCGTGATGGTGTGGATTGCACTTTGCCTGCTGCCGGTTTGTATTGCCCTGATCTCGGCCCTGCCGGTCCAGGCGGCCGACACCGGCGTCAAAACAGCGACCAGTATAGTCTCCAGTGGTTCCTGGACCGATTTCACAGTTGGCTTCTTAAACTCCAGCGACGACAACCGGGCAAGCAATGCTACCAATAATAATTACGGCGTCGTCTCTACGTTTGGCTTTGGTGTTCCTGCCGGAGTCCAGATCGACGGCATTCAGGTTGATATTGAAGGCAGCAACAGCAATAATAATAAAACTGTCAACTATGAGGTGGCTCTTTCCGGCAACGGCGGCACCGGTTGGACCGCGGCCAAAGCAGATACCTTTACCGATAACGTGGATGAAACCGACACCATGGGTGGCCCCAGCGATGACTGGAATTGGACCTGGGGGACTGCCGGTTTTTCCGACGCCAACTTTCGGCTAAGGATCTACCGCACCGGCGGTGATTTTGCGCTCAGAGTCGATTTGATCCAGGTCACCGTTTACTATTCGGTGGCGTCTTTCACCCAGGCCAGTTTCCGGGGCCGCTACGACAACGGCAATGAAACCACCGCCGGCTGGAAAGCCCTCGCCAACACCAACTGGACCCAGAAGGTCGATGAAAATTTCAGGGTGCGCTTTGTGGTCCAGGAAACCGCAGGCATCAGCGCGGCCGATAAGAGCTTCCAGCTGGAATACAACCGCAACGGCGGTGGCTGGAATGATGTCACCGCCGCTTCTTCGGTGGTGCGCGCCTGGGCTTCGCCGAACGTAGGCGACGGGGCCGACACCACCCAGCAAGTCGGTTCCGGCACCTTTGTGACGCCCAATGCCGGCTTTGACGAGGTCGATGGCCAGGCCGGGGGGGCTTCCCTGGATTTCAGCGGCAGCGATGAGGTCGAACTCGAGTATTGTGTACAGATTCCCAGCGCGGATGTTGCCAATGATGACGTCATCCAGCTTCGCGTCAAAGGCCTGGATGCCTATTCAAATACGCCGGCGGCTACGGTCAGCGGCATTTCGGAATTTGATCAGGACAGCTTCCGGGGCCGCGATGACGATGGCAATGAGACCACCGCGACCTGGCAAGCAGGTGCCAACATAAACTGGACCCAGGTGATGGATCAAAATTTCCGGGTGCGCTTTGTGATACAGGAAACCGGCGACGGCGCCGCGGCCGACCAGAGCTTCCAGCTGGAATACAATCACAACGGTGGCGGCTGGAACGATGTCACCGGCGCCTCTTCCGTGATACGCGCCTGGGCTTCGCCCAATGTGGCCGACGGCGCCGATGCGACCCAGCAGGTCGGTTCGGGCACCTTCGTAACCCCCAATGCCGGCTTTGACGAGGTCGATGGCCAGGCCGGGGGAACCTCTCTGGACTTTTCCGGCAGTGACGAGGTTGAAGTCGCATACTGCGTGCAGATCCGCAGCGCGGATGTATCTGCATCTGACACCATTCAGCTTCGCGTCAAGGGCCTGGCCAGTTATACCAATACTCCCACGATTACCGCATCGTCCGGCACCCCGCCGGCTTACGATCAGGACGCGTTTCGGGCCCGCAACGACGACGGCAACGAGACCACCGCCACCTGGAAGGCGGCCGCCAATACCAACTGGACCCAGAAGGTGGATGAAAATTTCAGGGTACGCTTTGTGGTCCAGGAAACCGCCGGCATCAGTGATAACGACAAGAGCTTCCAGCTGGAATACAACCTCAACGGCGGCGGCTGGAACGACGTCACTGGCGCTTCTTCGGTGGTGCGCTCATGGGCTTCGCCCAATGTGGCTGACGGAGTCGACACCGCCCAGCAAGTGGGTTCGGGCACCTTTGTGACCCCCAATGCCGGCTTTGACGAGGTCAATGGCCAGACCGGGGGGACTTCCCTGGATTTTAGCGGCAGCGACGAGGTAGAACTCGAATTCAGTCTGCAGATTCGCAGCGTGGATGTATCCAATGACGATACCATCCAGCTACGCGTCAAAGGTTTAAACACCTATGCCAATACGCCCACTGTTACTGTAACCGGCATCCTGGAATTCGTTCAGGCTGCTTTTCGCGGCCGCAACAACGACGGCAGTGAGACCACCGCCACCTGGCAGGCGGCAGCGAATGTCAACTGGACCCAGCCGGTTGAAGAAGAAGTGAGAGGCGAATATTTTAGGGTGCGTTTTTTAGTGCGCGAAAACGGCGGGGTCAGCGCGGCGGACAAGACCTTCCAGCTCGAGTACAAGCTAAACACGGGTAGCTGGACCGATGTCACCGGTGCATCCGCCGTCATCCGGGCCAATGCTACGGATAATCTGACCGAGGGCGAAGACACCACCCAGCAGCTGGGCTCCGGCACCTTCATCAGCGACAACGACGGTGTGGATGAAACCAACGGCCAGGCCGGGGGCACCGTGCTGGATTTTGCCGGCGGCGATGAGGTGGAGCTGGAGTTCAGTCTGCGACTGATCGGCGAGGATCTGCTCGACAACGATAGCATCCAGCTGCGCGTCAAGGGGCTGGATACCTATACCAATACACCAACGATTACGGTGGAGGACTACACCTTCCACAAGTCCCGCAAAATCACTATTCAATCTTCCCAGGTGGAAGCGGATTTAACCAATTTTCCGGTGATGATCAAGCTGACCGGCGCTGATTTTCAATCCGTTGAAGACGATGTCACCGATGCGGAAGGTGACGACATCATTTTTCGGGAATCACTGAAGGGTAATCAGCTTGATCATGAGTTTGAAGTCTACGACACCACCAGTGACATTCTGGTGGCCTGGGTGAGGGTGCCGAGTGTTTCAAGCAGCAGCAATACCGACATTTACATGCTTTACGGCAACAGCGGCATCACTTCTTCCACCCAGAACGCCCCCGGCGTGTGGTCCAACGGTTACGAGGCCGTCTACCACCTGCATGGCGACTGGAACGATTCTACGGGTTCCCACAACGGCACCGGTGGACAGACCCAGGGCTACGTCAGCGGACAGATCGCCAATGGGGTTGATTTTGAAGGTAGCAGCTCCGATTTCATCGACATCGGCACCTGGTCGGTGAGCGGCAGCGCGCTGACGTTACAGGCCTGGGTCAACTACGAAAGTTTTGCCGATACGCAAACCATTTTAGACAAATCCAGCGCAACCTATTACGACTGGAACCTCAGTACGGACAAACAGGGCGGCAGCTACCGGGCGCGCTTATTTGTGTCCGACTCGCAGCTTAACGGCAGCACGACCTTTTCAACCGGCAACTGGTATCAGGTAACCGGCAAATACGATGGCTTGGCTTCGCTCAAATACATCCGCATCGACAACACGGGCGATACCCAGTCTTCCCAAACCGGAAATCTGACCGTGAACACTGATCAGGTCAGAATCGGCGACAATGCCACCGGTGCCGATCAGCCCTTTGACGGCATCATCGACGAAGTGCGCATCTCATCGGTAGCGCGCAGTGACGCTTGGCTGAATACCGAGTACAACAACCAGAGCGATCCAAGCACTTTTTTCACGTTGGGACCTGAAACACAGGCCACGGCGGTCAAACTGCTATCGTTTGAGGCCACCGGTGAGGGCCAAGAGGTCAGAGTGGCCTGGCAGACGGCCCATGAGATCAACAACATGGGCTTTTACTTGTATCGCGCTGAGGCTCCCAACGGCCCGTTTATCCGGCTAAATGATAAACTGATGCCGGGCGCTGATTTTTCGAATCTGGCCAAGCAGTATGAATACATCGATAACGATGTTACCCGGGGCCAGCTTTATTACTACCGTCTGGTGGACGTAGACACCTTCGGAAAATGGACCTATCATGGCCCTGTGTGTGTGGACTGGGATGGTGATGGTATACCCGATGACTGGGAGATTGAACATGGCATGGACCCCACCGTGGATGACGCCTTGCTGGATACCGACAATGACGGGCTGACCAATTTAGAGGAATATGAACGCGGCACGGATCCCAACAAACCGGATACCGACGGCGACGGTATTTTAGATGGGGACGAATATTTTGACAATCGCGGCGACGCCAACAGCAGCGGCTCGCGCAGCATCAGCCGCGGGGTGCATGTTCTGGAATCCGATGACACGGGCATCACCCTTGAGCTTCGCACCGGGAGCTTTGAGGCCGAGACAGTTCAGACAGATGGTGGCGAGTTTGATAAGCTGCGCATCAAAGCCTATGTGCACGGCTATACCAGCGAAATCGGTGAGCCTCAGGTGCCATTGAAAGGCATTTTGTTAGACATCCCCGAAGGCAAATTCGCCCATGTGACCATACTGGATACAAACTCCACCATCAATTATGGCTATCAGGTGTATCCGGTGCCGGAGAATTATGCCGATGAGCAAGACGATACCGTACAGGTGGCGGAGCAGTTTGCCATTGACCAGCAGGCATACAATGAAGATGTCTTTTATCCGACCGATGTTGTGATCATGGGCGAGAGCTATATCTTCCGGGATCAGCTCAAGCAGCAGCTGATCTTTTATCCGCTGAGCTTTAATCCGGTCAGCGGTCAGATTCGTCTTTATGAGCGCATCCGGGTGCGGGTGGATTATGTGGATGATCATCTGGCCAAAGCACAAAGCAGCGGGCCGCAACCCTGGACACCGTCTTCTGAAAAAAGCATATTGAATAAACTGAATTCGGCCGGCACCATGTCCAAGGATATGTGGTTGCCGCTGGCAGATGAGAGGTCTCCGAATAAGGATACTCATAAGATATACATCGATCAGGAAGGCTTGTATCGTTTAACCGGCGCCTATTTGGATACCAGCGGGGTTGATTTGACGGGCGTAAACATCAACCGGGTGCGGCTGTATCATCTGGGTCAGCAGGTGGCCATATCCGTTTATGATGATAATGGCGATAGTCAGTTTGATGCGATTGATTATATCGATTTTTACGCACCGACAGTCGATCCCCTGTATGCCAAGTATACGGATAACAACGTGTACTGGCTGGTGCTGAAAGGCGGCTTCGGCTCGGCTAAAGGCATGGATGTCATCGACGGCACCCCGGCCGGTGGTGACGATGCGCTGGTGTATGACTATACCCTGTTCTATGAGTTGAATGATGCTTACTGGCAGGAGGCGCCGGGACCTGATAGCCTGGATCGCTGGTTTGACAGCGGGGTTGCCAGGGGGGCAGGCCTGGGCGGTGCGGGAGCCGGTGATGCGGTCACCTTTGACCTGCCGCTGAAGGATGTGGACGATAGCGGGCTGGGTACCTTGAAGATCTCCATGTACGGCGGCTACAATACCGATCATCAGGTCAGCGTGTCCTATGAAGGCGGGGCTCCGGTCATATTTACCTGGAGCGGGCACACAGAATATGAAGCCGTCGTCGAGAATCTGGATTTTAGTGAACAAACCGGCGATG
>JASFPE010000362.1:0-6151 GCA_050116155.1 Desulfobacterales bacterium | reverse complement strand
ATGCCCTGACACCTGAGACCTGACACCTGAAACCTACAAGATTATTATCCTATTTTTCTACAAATTCAAAGAAGCATCATGGTTGGTTCGGCAGAAAAATTCATTATAGAAAAAATCACCTTCCAATCCGATGGTTTTGAACTCAGGGGCGATCTGCATTTGCCTGAAGTTAAACGACCCCCCGTGATTATCGGATCACATGGACTTTTCAGCGATCGTAATTCCCCAAAGCAAGTCGCTCTGGCAGGTGAATGCAATCGACGCAATATCGCTTTTTTACGCTTCGATCATCGTGGATGCGGGGACAGCCAGGGTAATTTTGAAGCCGTCACCTCTCTGGAGGGCCGTTGCAATGACCTTTTCAGCGCAATTGACCGGATAACTCATAGAAAAGATCTGGGGGATCGAATCGGGCTTTTTGGCAGCAGTATGGGTGGGGCAGCGTGTCTATCAGTGGCAAGCAAATATGAGATAGCGAGCATGGTGACGGTTGCCGCCCCGATTCGAAGCCGGCACATCCAAGACAGCATTGAAAATTCAGACCAGCTGGATCGCCCCGGAATACGATTTGATGCTGAACGCAATGCTTTTGATATCTCCCAGGATCTCGTAAATATTCACAATATATTGATATTTCATGGAAATGTAGACACTGTCGTACCCGTATCGCATGCCCGTGAGATATTTGAACGGGTGGGCCATCCCAAAAAATTGAATGTCCTGAAAGACGGCGATCACCGCATGAGCAATCCCCTTCATCAAGAGACATTTATCCGGGAGGCGTCCCTATGGTTTAAGACTGGTCTTTTAGGGTTTTAGAAACATAAGGTGTCAGGTGTCGGGTGTCAGGTGTCAGCTTTCAAACAAGGTTTCAGGTATCGGTTGTCAGTTGTCGACAAACCATGGGCATGGGGCATAGGGTAAAAAATAAATGACGACATGGGTCTTGACGTTTTCAACGCTATGCGCTTTGCGCTAGGTTTAACCAGTAACCAGGAGCCAGCGATTAGAGACCAGAGATTGAACCCTGTACGTTGAACCTTGAATTCCGACTTCTTTACCCCATCCAGAAACGATTTTACAACCTCTTTGTATCCGCTCTTCAGACTCGCGTCGCTGTGCCCTGCCCCACCTGCGGTATAGATTTCTGCCTGTCCGGGTGCGAATCCTTTTTTCAGTTTTAAGGCAAAATCCAGCGGAAATCGACGATCATTTTCGCCATGAATGATCATCACGGGCATTGTTACCGTCGATGCGATTTTCACGGGGTCATAGCTATTGAGATTGTTCCATACCGAGAAGGTCACGACGCAAAAGATCCAAGGCCGTCATGGCAAAAATCTGCTTATTTCTGAGCCGGTCATAATTATAAAACCTGAATCGCCGACCCACACTTATCCGGGGTGTTGCCAGTCCGATGCATACCGTTCCGACCGGCTTTTCCTCAGTGCCGCCGTCCGGACCGGCAATTCCGCTGGTCGATAATCCATAAGAAGCACCGGAAATTCTTTTGACACCATCTGCCATTTCCTTAACGGTTTGTTCATGAACGGCGCCATAGGTTGCCAGAGTTGATGGCGACACCCCAATTATTTCTTCTTTAGCCTGGTTGGCATAGGTGGTGCCGGCAAACAAAAAATATTCAGAACTTCCGGGCACGTTGGTGATCATATCGGAAATGAGACCGCCGGTACAGCTTTCGGCAATCGCCAACGTTTTGTGCTGCTCTTTGAGAAGCGCGCCAACGACTTCTCCCATTGCTTCGCCGTTTTCGGAAAATACGTGCCCCCCGATCCTACCAACCACCCAGCCGCTGGCATGAGCCAACCGTCTTATAAGTTCATCTTTATCAGTCCCACTGCCATATAGCTTTACCTGGATTTCAGGAAATTTGGCACGCAGTCCCAATTTGATATCCGTAAATTCGCCTTCAAATCCAGACAACCGCTCTGCTGTGACGGATTCGCCTAGCCCAAAGGATGAAATCGTTTTCTTCACATAAAATGATCGTTTTTCGCTTAACGTGTTGATGATGTGTGGCACCACATGCGTTGTCATCATATGGCGCATCTCATGAGGCACACCCGGCACAAAGAAAAAAAGGCAGCTATCCAACCTTAATCGAAACCCGGGGGCCGTCCCCACCGGATTTAATAGGCATGCGGCACCTGCCGGCAGCAAAGCCTGCTTTTTATTGCTCGCGGTCACTTCGCTGTTGCGCGCGGCAAAGAAAGCTTCAATTGATTTTAAGGCCTTCGGGTCAGATACCAGCTCAACACCAGCCGCCTTTGCGGCAGCCTCAGCCGTGACGTCATCTGCAGTGGGTCCTAAACCGCCAGTTACTACAGCGATATCGGACCGACCAGCGATCTCCTTGAATATCAAAGTTAACATATCGAGATCATCGCCGACACAATGATGGCGGACAACCCGGACACCAGTCTCCTCAAGCAGCTGGGCAATATAGGCCGAATTGCTATCAATCAAGGCACCGGTAAGAATCTCATCACCGGTAGCGAGAATTTCCCCAATCATCATCAACGCCTCGGTACTTCTACAACTCGCTGGAATTGTAGTTTTTTTGCAGTTATCGTGTTTTAAGAGCCCATTATTCAACTATAGCGCGAAAGCTTCACTTCGTGCCCAGCATTCCAGCATTCCAACTGGGGTGCAGACCGTTTTTCATTCGGGAGGGGTCAAAACAAACATGGATGGAGAAACGCTAATATCCGCCCAGTAACGATCGATTTCGAGTCGACAATCCGCACCGTCATCATTTGAAATCTTTAATCGAAACGGAACTCGATAACCCTGGATATCTTTAAATTTTTCGAAGATAGCCCGGTATGCCAGGGAACCGTCTCGATCGTATATCTCTAAACGGCGGACTTTGGATTTGCTTTCATCAATATAGATTTTTTCGATGATTCCCCACCATCGCTTCCTGAGAATCAGCACATATCCGTCGCCGGAGGCGTCTTCCTTCAACTGTGCCTGATGAAATTCACGCATTGGAACTCGACCGGTCAGAAGTGTGATCACATCGTTGGAACGAATGGGAATTGAAATGAGCCGTTTCAGATTGGCATTGGTGGTCTGAACCTTTTTGAAATAGCTCCGATCGCCCTGGGATTCCAGATAATAAAACCATTCGCCGTCACTGGATAACTTTACGGCCGGGTACCCTGAAATAAGAACGGCTATACTGATCTTGGACGGCTGTGAGCCAATCCAGGCCACCCGCTCATCGATCTGAACCTTGCCATGATTCCACACTTTGATGGTTCCGATACCTTTAAAATTCTTCAACTGATTATTTTGGGCCTCCAGGGCCAATATCAGATTCTGGGTTGCAAGGTCTTCTTCCTTGCCGGATAAGCCAACAGTCATGGTTGAACATCCAGCCAAACCGAAGCCAATTATGATTAAAAACAGTGTTATTCGAAGATGAATTATGGCGTAACTTGCATTCATCATTGGCTGTGTTACACAGGTATGATTTTGGTGGCTCGCGACTCGAAATACCCACCGGCCGCTCAATAAGGTGAGTTAGACAACCGATACGTCTTACATTTTAGGTCTTACCTTTAATTTTAGCCGCTTAAGTGATGTTCTCAGCAAAATACATCACGATCAATTATCGGTCAAATTCCGGATCTTTTTCTCAAGCTCCTCTGTATCTTTTTCTTTTTGCTGCAAAGATTTCTGATAGAACTTCAAGGCATTAGCCTTATCATCTAATTTTAAATAGACATCACCGACATGCTCCAGCATGATGGGATCATCAGGAACGAGTTCAACCGCTTTTTTCAAATATATTAATGCCTTCTGAAACTGTCCCTTCTTATAATACACCCAGCCCAGGCTATCGGTAATATAACCATCATTGGGTTTGTATTTTAATGCCTCCTTGATCAGGCGTTCGGCCTCGTCCAGGTTCTGTCCCAAATCGGCGTAGGTGTAGCCAAGATAATTTAAGGCATTAGCGTGTTTGGGATCCAGCGCAATGACTTTTCGCATGGCCTCCATCGAGGCCTCTTTTTTCTTGGCTTTGTCATAGACCACTCCCAGACGAAAATAAAATTTGGGGTTGTCCGGCTCTAATTCAATAGCCTGGTTGATGTATTTTTCGGCATTTTCAAAATCTTCGCTATCTTCGTAAAATGTACCGAGATAATATCTAAATTCCCCATTCTTCGGCTGATTTTCAATTGCCTGCTTGAGATAATTGAGCGCTTTCCGGGTTTCGCCTTTTTCCTGATAAATATAGGCCGAATGAACAACGGCATCTTGATAAAAGCGGGAATCCGGCATTACGTTTGTAAAATGGTTGATGGCCGCGTCATAATTGTCCTTACTGTAATAAGCAATTCCGGTAATATGATGAATATCCGAGCTATCTGGAACGCCTTCTAACATTCCATGCAACACCACCAGAGCATCATCGTATTTTTTACGGTCGACATACAATTGAATAACTTTAACCAGAATTTCGAATTCTGTTTCGCTGCGTTGTCCCAATTTAGTGAAGATCTGCCGGGCCTGTTCGGTGTTGCCGCTCTCATGGTAAAATAAACCCAACTCCATGGCGGCCCGGATATTGTTTGGGTTCTGACTCAAAATGTCCTCGTAAATTTGAACAACATCTTCCTGTCGACCTTCGGCTTTATAAAGCTTTAACAGTTCGAATCGCGGTTCCAACAGATCGGGCGCCAATTCCAGGGTTCGTCGAAATGCCGCTTCTGCCTGCTGAACTCTGCCCTGTTTGACATAAATTTTGCCCAGATAAAAATGCCCGGCATACGATTTCGGGAATTTTTCTATCAATTGATTAAATATGAGGTTGGCCCGCTCCAGGTTGCCAGTTTCGATGTGTAAATTTCCCAGCAGTGAATATACTTTTTCCTGTTCGGGATCCAGTACGATAACTCTTTCATAGGCGTCAATGGCCGCTTCATTTTCTTTTCTGACTTGCTGTATGCCCCCATAAAGTATCAGCGATCTTACATCCTCGGGGTGCTTTTCGAGAATTGTTTCAAGCAGCTCCAGCGCGTTATCGTCTTCTTTGTTTTGCAGAAACAGGGTGACCAGTTCACGCTGGAGATAAATTGATTCCGAATCAATTTCTACCGCCCTTTTGAGCAGGGTGATGGCTTTGTCCAGATCTCCTCTTTTGCGTTGAATTTGAGCCTCTGTGAAGTAGAAGTACTGATTATCGGTTTTGTAATATACCGAAGGCTTGGCTGGATAGGGCTGCTTGGTAAAAATATCTTTCGTGCAGCTAACGATGATAAGGCTGAGCATCGGAATCATGATCAGGATAATGCCGGTTAGTTTTATTTTCATTGAATTCATACGCATGACCGTCATATTCGCCGTGTGATTGGCCGGTAAACTATTCTGAAATGTTGCCCTCAGTATAGGAAGCAAAGTCGGGAATTTCGCGTTTAAAAAATTCTCTCATCTTCTTGATAATATTTTTCTCAACCTGTCGCACCCGTTCCCGGGATATACCGTATCGATCGCCGATTTCCTGCAAGGTTACCGGATTGTCTGAAAAAATACGCAAATCAAATATTTCAAGCTCCCGCGGTGTCATCTTTTTCCGGAACTCGGCAATTTTATTGTGCAGCAAAACTTCAATTTCCTTTTTGGATACCTGCTCTTCGATGGATTCGGTGTTAGTACTCAAGAATTCAATTCTCTCGGTGTCGGAATCATCTTTAAGCGGCGCATCCAAAGATACGTCCCAGCCATCCAGCCGCTGATCCATGTCAACGACTTCTCTTTCGGATACACCAAGGCGCTCCGAGAGCAGTTTAGGTTTGGGATCAAATCCCATATCTATCAGTTTTTGTTTTTCTTTTTTAAGTTTGAAAAACAGCTTCCGTTGCCCCTGGGTGGTTCCAATCTTTACCAGACGCCAGTTGTCCATGATAAACTTAAGGATATAGGCTTTTATCCAGAAGGAGGCGTAGTAGGAAAATTTGACATTCTTATAAGGATCGAATTTCTTGACTGCCTGCATCAGACCGATATTGCCCTCTTGGATAAGATCCAGGAGATTTTGCATCCAGACCCGTTGAAATTCCAGAGCGATTTTTACCACCAACCTAAGGTTGGATGTCACCAGGGCATAGGCCGCTTGGCG
>JASFPE010000361.1:0-6174 GCA_050116155.1 Desulfobacterales bacterium | reverse complement strand
CGGCCTTTCCCAGACCGAAGCCAACAGATCCACTACCATCACCAACAACCACAATGGCGCTAAAACTGAATCGGCGGCCACCTTTCACGACTTTTGCCACCCGATTGATATGCACCACTTTGTCAATTAATTGAACGTCTTCACTTTCTGGCTTGAACAAGAGCTTGCCTCCTTCAAAATTTCAAACCGCTTTCCCGGGCGCCATCTGAAACGGCCTTTACCCGGCCATGATATAAAAATCCATTGCGGTCAAATACGATCTGTTTAACACCTTTTCCCATTGTACGCTCGGCTAAGAGTTTGCCGACCAGAGTAGCCGCCTTCATCTTACTTTCAATCTCAGATGACGTCTTAACCGCTTTTTCAAGAGTTGAAGCTGCAGCTAACGTTTGCCCCTTGGTATCATCGATGATCTGGGCATATATGTGTCTGGCGCTTCGAAAAACACAAAGCCGTGGCCGTATTTCAGTGCCGACAACTTTTTTGCGTATTCGTTTTTTGCGTTTCAGCCGTGCCTGTTGTTTTAAATTTAAAGAGCCCATCTTTGTACCTTTATGCTTGTTTTGCTGCTCCGGCCTTGCCGGCTTTTCTTCGAACATACTCCTCGGCATATTTAATGCCCTTCCCTTTATAGGGTTCGGGAGGCCTAATTTTTCGAATCGCGGCTGCCGTCGCTCCGACTTTTTGTTTGTCGATTCCGAACAATTTGATAATATTGTTGCGCTCAACAGTGGCTGTGACACCATCGGGCAAATCAAATTGCACCGGATTCGAATATCCCACATTGATGAACAAACTGTTTCCTTTAAGTTCGGCGCGATAACCAATCCCGTTAATTTCCAGAGTGCGCTCAAAGCCTTTGTGAACACCGATGACCATATTGTTCACCAAACTGCGCGTCAGTCCCTGCAAAGCCAGCGTGTTTTTGTTTTTCGCAAGCAAGGTAACACTCACGAAATCGTCTTCTATCTTTAAATCTACATCGGGGTGAATGCTTTGGGTCAGGGTGCCTTTTTCACCGTGAACCGTCAGGATTCTGTTATCATACGATATTTTTATTTTATCGGGTATTGATATCGGTTTTTTACCTACACGAGACATGTGCTCATCCCCTTTATTACCATATGTTGCAAAGAATCTCGCCACCCACATTTTCTTTGCGGGCTTTTTTATCCGTCATAATCCCTTTCGAAGTCGATAAAATCGAAATCCCCATACCATTAAAAACCGGTTTTATATCTTTGCTCCGAACATATACCCGGCGACTGGGCTTGCTGATCCGTTCAAGTCCGTAAATAACATTGGTGTTTCCTGAGCCGTATTTGAGATAAATTCTCAGTATGCCCTGCTTTCCATCTTTGAGGAATTTATAATTACGGATAAATCCTTCATCCTTTAACGTTTTCGCCATCTCGATTTTTAATTTTGACCCGGGAACATCAACACTGTTAAATTTCGCCTTCACGGCATTTCTAATTCGGGTCAACATGTCAGCTATCGGATCGCTTTGTGCCATTATTTTCTCCTAAAATCTTGTCTCTTGTTGCTTGTCTCTGGTCGCTGGTCTCCGTTGCGGAGTTTGTGGAGCCAGCAACCAGTATCCAGTGACCAGTGACCAGTCTACCAGCTCGATTTCAACACCCCCGGAAGCTTGCCCTGAGAAGCCATCACCCGAAAACATATCCGACAAATTCCAAATTTTCGCAGATATCCTCTTGGCCGTCCACAAATAGGACAGCGATTATATCTTCTGACTTTAAATTTCGGATCTCGCTTCGCTTTTATCCTAAGCGCCTTTTTAGCCAAATTACCCTCCTTATCGTGCGGCGATTCGTCTCTATCTAATTGTGTCAAATAGGTCTTTTTAGACCACTTTTAACTTTCCCGCTTTAGCGGATTAGTTCCGAAAGGGCATGCCCAATAATTTAAGAAGCTCTTTACCTTCTTCATCAGATTGGGCGGTGGTGACAACACTCACATTTAATCCCTTAATCCGATCGATTTTGTCATAATCGATCTCCGGGAAAATGATATGCTCTTTGATGCCGAGGGAATAATTGCCGCGGCCATCAAAGGCTTTGGCCGAGACACCTCGAAAGTCACGAACACGCGGAAGCGCAATGTTCACCAGCTTGTTATAGAAATCCCACATGCGAACGCGTCTCAGTGTGACCATACATCCGATCGGCATCCCCGCCCGCAATTTGAACGCCGCGATTGATTTTTTGGCTCGCGTGATGACCGGTTGTTGTCCGGATATAATTTTGAGTTCTTCAACAGCAGCGTCCAGCAGCTTTATATTTTGAATCGCTTCCCCCATACCCATATTTAATACGATCTTTGCCAGCTTTGGAACCTGCATGATGTTTTGATATTTAAACGTTTCCATCAGGCTGGGGACAATTTCTTTATCATAATATATTTTCAATTGTGACATTCGGTTCCTCCAACAGGCAAGTCTATGTATCTAATGCCTCGCCGCATTTTGCACACGCACGTACTTTTTTGCCATCCTCAAGACGTTGCATTTTGATTCGCGTCGGGGTGACGCACTTGTTGCACATCAACATTACATTTGATATCTGGATGGCGGCCTCACCTTCTACAATTCCACCCTGCTTGGTTTTCGCAGTGGGTCGGGTATGTCGTTTGACAATATTAACATTTTCGATAAGAACCCGATTTTTTTTGCGTATAACTTTGAGTACTTTTCCGATTTTGCCCTTATCTTTACCCGTAATAACTTTAACTTTGTCATCTTTTTTTATATATAATTTCGAATCTAACATGGCTACAGTACCTCAGGAGCAAGCGAGATTATCTTCATAAATCGTTTGGCACGTAATTCCCGGGCCACCGGTCCAAAAATTCGCGTGCCAATGGGTTCCCGGGAGGCATTAATTAATACCGCGGAATTATCGTCAAATCTAATGTAAGATCCATCAGGTCGCCTGATTTCCTTTTTGGTGCGGACAACAACTGCCTTTAGTACATCCCCCTTTTTGACTTTGGCGTTGGGTATCGCCTCTTTCACCGCTACGACAATAATATCCCCGACTCTGGCATATCGCCTGCGCGAACCACCGAGGACTTTTATACAATACAACACCTTGGCCCCGGAATTATCCGCCACTGTTAGTCGTGTTTCTGCCTGAATCATTTTATGATGTCCTCTTCAGTTATACAGCCTTTTCTACGATCTCCGACACCCGCCATCTCTTGGTTTTGCTAAGCGGACGAGACTCAGTAATTAAAACCTTATCACCAATTTGACACCCATTATCTTTATCATGCGCGGCAAACTTGGACCGCCGTCGGACATACTTATGATACATACGATGTTTAACCAGTCTCTCAACCAGCACCACTACCGTCTTATCCGATTTATTGTTGATAACGGTTCCAACCACCTGTCTTCTGATTCCTCGTTCTTTCATGGCAGCATCTAATCTTTTTGTGTCTCTTGTTTAATGGAAACTTCTCGAATTATCGTTTTTAGTCTGGCGATATCTCTTTTGTTCTGTTTCAATTTCTGAGGGTTCTCAAGCTGGCCGCTTCCATGTTGAAAATTAAGATTAAACAATTCCTGTCTTAAATCATCTAATTTTCGTTGCATTTCCTCTGGACTCAACTCTCTGATTTCACTTGTTTTCATAAGCCTTCATCCCTCTCGATGAATCTTGTTTTGACCGACAACTTATGTGAAGCCAGCCGCAATGCTTCTTTGGCCAATTCTTTGGAAACGCCTTGCATTTCATAGAGGATTCTGCCTGGCCGAATAACTGCCAGCCAGCCTTCCGGGGCACCCTTTCCTTTGCCCATCCGAACTTCGGCAGGCTTTTTTGTATAGGGTTTATCCGGAAAAATTCGGATCCAGATTCGCCCTCCCCTTTTGATGTGTCGCGTCATAGCGATCCGGGCGGCCTCAATCTGTTTCGAAGTCAAGCTGCCACAACTGGTCGCCTGCAATCCGAATTCCCCGAAATTCAAGCTGGATCCCCGGCGCGCTACGCCTCGCATTTTTCCTTTTTGCTGCTTTCGATATTTAACTTTTTTAGGGCTTAACATGTTGGTAACTCCTTAGGCTACACCCATCTCCAGTTCTTCTTTCTTTAAAATCTCTCCTTTAAAGATGAACACTTTAACACCAATGATTCCATAGGTGGTACGCGCCTCAATAAAACCGTAATCGATATCGGCCCGCAGGGTATGCAATGGAACCCTTCCCTCACGATACCACTCCGTACGGGCCATCTCAGCACCTCCCAGACGCCCGGAGCAAATAATCTTAACTCCCAGTGCACCGAATCGCATGGCCGAGGAAACACCGCGCTTCATCGCACGCCGAAAGGCTACCCGACGTTCAATCTGCAGGGCTACATTTTCCGCCACAAGCTGTGCGTCCAGCTCTGGTTTTCGAACCTCCTGGATATCAATCAGAATTTCCCGAGAGGTCATTTTCTCAATTTCCTTTTTGAGCTGTGAAATCTCTGCGCCCTTTTTCCCAATCACAATTCCCGGTCTGGACGTATAGATGCGTAATCTGATTCGCTTGGCCGATCTTTCGATTTCGATCCTGGAAACACCTGCGTGGTAAATTTTTTCTTTAATAAATCTGCGGAGTTTATAATCTTCCAGAATATATTCAGCATAATTCTTACCGCCGAACCATTTGGATTCCCAAGTTTTCACAATTCCTAATCGCAATCCGATCGGGTTAACTTTTTGGCCCAAGCTACTACCTCCTTTGCTAAAACACTGATTCTTCTGCCAGTACGACCGTAATGTGACTGGTTCGTTTTAAGATACGGGTTCCTCTACCCCTGGCTCTGGCTCGCCAGCGCTTCAAGGATGGTCCCTGGTCAGCTGTTATGTTGCGAATAACCAAAAGATCAATATCGATATCCGGGTTTTGATCCGCATTGGCAACCGCTGAACGTACAATTTTCTCTACAATTTTGGCTGCTTTTTGGGGCATAAATTTCAGATCTTCCAAGCCAGCTTCCACCGGCTTGCCTTTAACGGCCCCCACCACTTTCCGCACCTTATTTGGCGAAATGCGCACATATTTTGATACCGCTCTGACCTCCATTGCTGGCAATCCTTTTTTTAATTGCTAATCCACCTGGTGAATGTTGTTATTTCAATTTGGACTTTTTATCACCGGCATGTCCATAAAAAGTGCGGGTCGGTGAAAATTCGCCCAGCTTATGCCCAACCATATTCTCCGAAATAAATACCGGTACAAATTTTCTTCCGTTATGCACTGCAAGGGTAAGACCGACCATTTCCGGTATAATGGTTGACCGTCTAGACCAGGTTTTAATCACTCGGCTACTGCGCGTGCCCTGGGTTTCCTGCACTGATTTCATCAATTTTTCATCAACAAACGGACCTTTTTTCAACGAACGCGGCATAGGGTCTCCTATTATTTTCGTTTTTTGACGATCAACCGATCGCTTTTACCTTTCTTACGGGTCTTAAATCCTTTTGTCGGCATGCCCCACGGACTACAGGGGTGACGGCCTCCGGAAGATCGACCTTCCCCTCCGCCCATTGGATGATCCACGGGATTCATTGCAACGCCTCTAACCCTGGGTCGTTTTCCCAGCCAACGCTTACGGCCGGCCTTGCCAAGCGAGATATTCTCGTGTTGCACATTTCCCAACTGACCGATAGTGGCCTGACAATTTAGCAACACCATGCGGACTTCACCGGATGGCAGCTTGATTAGCGCATATCGATCTTCCTTGGCCATCAGTTGAGCATAGGTGCCGGCACTTCTAACGATTTGACCACCTTTGCCTGCACGCAGTTCTATATTGTGAATGTATGTGCCTAAAGGTATATTCTGTAACGGCAACGCGTTGCCCGATTTAATGTCTGCCTTGGGACCGGATTCAACAATATCATTTACACGCAGGTTAAGCGGAGCAAGTATATAGCGCTTTTCACCGTCGACATAATGCAGCAGGGCAATTCTAGCAGATCGATTGGGGTCATACTCGATCGTCGCGACTCTGGCGGGTATGCCTGTTTTATCCCGCTTGAAATCAATTAATCGATATTTGCGCTTATGGCCTCCGCCGCGGTGTCTGACGGTAATGCGCCCCAGCGTATTGCGACCACCTGATTTTTTTATCACCCTCAACAATCGCCGTTCGGGCGACGTGC
>JASFPE010000360.1:0-6183 GCA_050116155.1 Desulfobacterales bacterium | reverse complement strand
TGCCTATTTGCCTTTCCATTCTCCGGAACATGATGGATTGTGTTTGGCGATGCGACGATAACCAGCTTGACAATTCGAGAGCCGGATGTCAATTAGAAGCCATGAATAATCCTGGTATCCAAATCAGCGAGCTGCCTCAATTGAACCAACCTCTAATGATAGCGGGTTTTGACGGTTGGGGAAACGCCTTAAGAATCTCAAGTGGCATGGCCACCTATCTGATCCGTAAGCTGAATGCCGAAAAATTTGCGAGCATAAACCCGGATACCTTTTTCCGCTATGATGAGGCTCGCCCTATTGTCCAAATTGAAGAGGGCATGCTAAAAAACCTGGTGCCACCGGGAGGTTCTTTTTATGCTGTCCAAATAGCTGGCGGTAAACATGATATCGTTATCCTGAAAACCGATGAGCCGGCCTTACGATGGAATCAGTTTGTGGATGATATGTTTGCCCTCTGCAAACAATTGGATATACGCACCATCATAACTCTTGGTAGCATGTACGATAATGTCCTGCATACGGATCGCGTAATATCCGGACTGGCTTCAACAGACAGCCTTATTTCCCTGCTCAAAGAAAAAAATGTCAATTCAATTAGCTATCATGGACCCAGCGCAATCCATTCCATTATTCAAGCCAAGGGCTCAAAAGCGGGATTCCAATGCTTAAGTCTATGGTGTCACTGCCCGTTTTATCTTCAGGGCACGACACATTATGGAATATTATCCCACCTCGGCGCGTTGCTGTCATTTTTGGGTGATTTTGAATTAGACACCGCAGATCTTGAAGATCGCTGGCAAGGGTTAAATGAACAAATTCAAGAACTTATTAAAAGCAATGCGGAAATCCAGAGTATCATCAGTGAGCTCCGGAAATCCAAGGTAAGAGGCTCCACGGCCGGTATGAGAGGAACGCTGAAAGATGAGAAGGTCATCGACATTAAAGACTTTTTAGAGCCAAAATAAACGAATACCAAATAGATCCTTCCTCAAATTCACCCATCCTGTTTCACAACTAAATCAACGTAATTAAAATGACAATTTCACAATCCTCATTCGGTCCCCCAGATTATCTGACACGACCAAATCGGGCAGAACGCCCATTGAGTCAATGCCGGTTAACAGGACTCCGGGGACGATTGTGCTTTATATTTAACTGATGATTTACCCTGGATAGCCGGCTGTGATGCTTAAAGTCGCCGTACCCTTTTATGTGACGCTGCTTGAGATATCCGTGGTAGGGTTTGGGATGAGGCCGTGGTCTAGGTTTCCATTTGTATTTTTTCCGGTGTTTGCAGTGCGGGTATCTGTAATAAAGGCTGAGGTTTTTACGGTACCATCTTTTGTAATGGCCATAGTAGGGATAATATCCATAATACAAGCCGCTATTGGAGTAACGGTTGTAACTTTCTTCGGCTTCACTCAACAATTCCTCGGCTTCCCTGAGGGCTTCCTGGGCTCTTAGATCGGCCGCTTCTATTTCTTGCTCTGCAGCTCGCTGCCAATCCAACAGCTCTGCTTCTTTATCAGCAATCTCTTGCCATGCGGCCAAAAGTCTTTCCTGCCTCTCGGCTGCCATGCGTTGCTGATCGGCCTGTTCGTCATACGGCAATTCCTCTGTTTTCATAATAACTTCCGCATTGGCCGGTGGCGCAAAATTGCTGAAGTGTTTCACCCCATTTTCATCGATCCATGTGTATATATCCGCATCCACCCGGGTATTAAGGATGCAAAGCAATACAGGTACAACAAATAGGTATAAGCGTCTCATGGAAACCTCCCTTCAGGCCCACCGCAGCCTTTTAGAGTGATTTTCTGAACCACCACAAAATTATGAGAACCGCTATAAAATTTAACATAAGCATTCTAGCGACATAGTAAATCACCTTTGGATAAGGATTACATCGCAATGGTTGCAATTTTTAGGCACTTGATTAACATGGACAAATAGTTATATAGGATCTCATTAACGCCGAAATCCTCGAAGCCAATTTATAGTATTTTGAAATCTTTTGTCAATTTCAGGTTGATAACATTCGCAATATAGGACAAAAAACAGAAGACAGAAGGCGGAAGGAAAAAATGAAGATCAAAATCGAAAGCCAGAAAATCATCAAAGCCGTAAAAAAGCTGGATGATATTGAAATCGTTTTAGAAAATCTTGAGGATGCCAAAGAAGCAATCAATCTGATCCTAACTCGAACAGGTTTATTTGAAAGGCATGCAGACGCAAAGCTAAAAGATGTAACGGTTACTTCATACCAGAAATATGAGACTACAGCCGTAGACTACAAGATGATATTTTTGCTGGAATTTGTATTTGAAGCAGACATCCCATTGGATACCAGGGTATCCGTTATTAAAGAGCTACAGGATTTCTTTAATAAAGTCTGAGACGAATGTCATCTGCTAACAGCATCAAAATTATAGGAAAGGCCGAAATGAAAAAGGAAAAAAGTAACCTCATCATAAAGCATTTTGAATCACCGAATCAAAAAAATGAATATTTGCTCATTGACGGCAATGAAGCGGCAACGATTGATATTTCATACGCATATGATGAAGTTAGCCGTATCTTGGAGGAGATGGACATCGGGATCAAATACCTGCTGGTTACCCATGCCCATAAAGCTCATGTTCAGGCCATACCCAAACTGAAAGAACATTTCGGCGGCAGCTTCTACCTTCATGACTACGAACTTGATCATCTGATGGAATCAGACAAAGATTTGAAACCGGATAAATATCTAAAAGACAATGAAATTCTAAAGCTGGGAGACACAAAAATTAAAGTGCTGCTCACCGCGGGACATACTAAAGGTTCGGTCTGTTATTATGTGAAAGAAGCCAACGCCCTGTTTAGCGGGAGCACCCTTTTACGACGCGGATACGGAAAAATTTGGGGACCGGGGAGCATGTCGTTGATGCATTTCAGTCTAAAACGTCTCGGATCTACGATTCCTGACGAAACCACTATTTATACCGGAAGCGGTGAATTCACAAAAATGGCAAGGGAGGGCTGGATACATTGTATGAGATCGGCCTAGTGTCATTTCCAACGAATACATTAAAGAAATCAAATTCGAGTTTTGTAAATTATATAATGGAAACGGATTAGAGCTTATTGGCTTTGGAAATAATCTCCCAGGCTTCTTCGGCGGTTTCGACATAGGTGAAAAGCTCCAGATCTTTCGCTGAAATGGTACCTTCCTCAACCAGAGCTTCAAAGTTAACAATTCGCTGCCAAAAGTCCCGGCCGAATAATAAGACAGGAATCGATGTAATTTTTTTTGTTTGAATAAGCGTCAGGGTTTCAAAAAGCTCATCAAGTGTGCCGAATCCCCCGGGAAATACCACCAGACTCTTGGCCCGCATCAGCAAATGCATTTTTCGAATGGCAAAATAATGAAACTGGAAACTTAAGTCCGGCGTGATATACGAATTTGGTGCCTGCTCGAATGGCAAAACGATATTCATACCGATGCTGGGCACCCCCGCTTCATGTGCCCCGCGGTTGGCTGCTTCCATGATACCCGGCCCACCGCCGGTCATCACAACCAGTCTATCTTTGCCGGTATTGCTTGAAATAAGATTTCCCAGCTTACGGGCTTCATCATAATATTTGCTGTTGTCAAGGGCTTTACGGGCAAGGTCTACCTGCCTAGCCAACTCGTGATCTGCACTGTTTTTGCGGTATTCGGCTTGCACCGCGACCAGTTGAGCTTCGGCCGTTTCCGGATCAGGAATTCTGGCGCTGCCGAAAATCACTATGGTAGATTCGATATGCTGTTCCTGCAAAATGAGTTCCGGTTTCAATAGCTCAAGCTGCAAACGTACCGGCCGCAGCTCATCTCGCAACAAAAAATCTACATCCTGATAAGCCAGAGTGTAAGAAGAAGACCTGCACTGAGCCGAGTCAACATGTAAACGGGCGGATTCCGCATCTTCCAGTGCAGAGAGAAAAGGACCTTTTTTTGTTGATCTTGACGGCATCGCTATTATCCTCCTGTACGCAATAAAGACAGATTGGTAGACATCAAAACCAGTTTTGGTTACTGGTCAGAGAAGAAAAAAGCCTGATAATGAGCTTAAGTGCCATTTCCCAAAAGCCAGGACAGCACCATGCTACCTGTAGCAAAGCTATTGAAGTGGATCAAGACCCTTGAAGCCTGAATTAGAATAATTGAGGGATGAGTTAATTAAATGTTTTTAAGTGATGATATCTAAGAGAGAGCCCAGGATTTCATCCTGGGTTTGGATGGATTTTATATTGGCTTGATAGCCTCGCTTTGCAATCATCAAATTGGGAAGCTCTTCAGAAAGGTCTACATTTGAGGTCTCTTTTTGAACCGGTTGCCCGTCTTCAATCACCTCATAGGGATGCCCGGGAGTATTCACGCGGGAAATATTAACTTTAACGCCTCCAAAAGAATCTTCCTCCATGATGGCCCTGTATTTTTTGTATCCCTCGGAGTTGACATTAGCGATATTTTGGGCGGTAACCCCCAATTTTTTTATATGCGCCTGAAGGGCGGATACCGAACTGCTTAGTGCTGAAATCATTGATGTCTCCCGAACTTTGGGATCGCAAACCCCCAAAAAAATAAAACTTCCCTAAATGCCGTTATTCCAGCGGAGCAACCTCCATCCTCTATTATGTGAGAGCCCGTCATAGAAGATGCACGCACATCCGAGAAGTTTTAATCTCTATGATCAATCAGCTTTTCGTCTATCAAAAGCTGAATATCTACGAATAAATTTTCCAAAGAGCCACGTGAAACGTCTTATTCCCAATGCGTTCGAGCAAATATGTATACAATTTTCGTGCCAAATTAGAAGAAATTTAGTATTGTTAACTATTTAAATAGGTTAACTAATTATCCAAAATTTTGAAGATCACGAGATTGACAAATATCGTCAATTTTTTTGCCATAAAATGTCATATTGCCATCTAAAATGACGAATGCATAGGCAAAACGAAATCAAAATTGAACTTATTTCTTAAAACGTGATTACGATAAGGTATCAGAGGTTTCGGGTGCTCCACCGAGAATGGATCGCGTGTCAGCAAAAATAGAGAAGCGGTTAAAACCTGAATCTTGGATCACTGGAATATGTTAATTGGCCATTGTGATGTAGCAACATTTTATGTGGATGAAATTATGGCGGCATCACCAAAAATGTTATGATTTCACTGGGCATCATCTGAAGATAAATGGCGGGGCATCATCATCACCCGATGCTGTTTTACTTTTTCCCTGAGCCCTTACAACGGCTTTTCTCTTGAAACGAGGCCGAGCAGAGAACAAACTGGATAACAGATATATTAAAATTTTAATTACAGCCCTTATGCTCAAAAATACCACATAAAACAAGCCCACCCCAATCGCAACCTCTACAAATGTAGGTTGAGTGGCTGTCCAAATGCTGAAATTATCCCAAATTTCAGCTATCCATTTTAGTGCAATGTCCATGTGATCCTTATATCCGTCCTTCTTATTTGATAGCTCTATATACAGAGATTGTCAAGCAGCAGTAATTCAGAAGAAGGTTCAGGCCACAGATGGTTCGGCGCCAATTTTATCCCAAGACCGGAGCCTTTCATCCAATTCGTATTGGTAGCCAAAACCCTTGCGAGGTCAAAATTTTGACATTTGAATGCCTCTCATTTTAGGTTCATTGAAAAAGGACTAAATTTATAAAGTTAAAATTTTCAATAGGTTACAAAAAATTTTTTCGAAACTTAAGTTGGCATGAATGTTGAAGTTTTAAAGCCCTAGCTTTTGAAAGCCCTATAGCCTGGGTTAATGAGGCATTCTGTGACAACACGAGTTTAAGTTCATAAGAGGTGATTGACTTCATGATATGTGTAATTGAATATGGAGAAAATATTGGGACATTGAGAAATTTGTTTCAGGATTTTCAGCAAGCACTAATTTTTGCAGAACAGCTCATCGAATTGTCGAACGATAATTATGAATCTATCGGTCCCAATCAATGGTACTGCCAGGCAAAGAAAGAATATGTCAAAATAGAAGACAACTAGTTTTCACCGTTATCGGCCGAGATCTTTTCACAGTATCGCCTTTTTTAGTAAAGTTTTTATTGGTTTTTCCGATAATAGTATTAACAGTGTGCTGGCGGGTGCACTGTTTATATAATTCCTTAGGGAGGGGGTAGCTCT
>JASFPE010000359.1:0-6194 GCA_050116155.1 Desulfobacterales bacterium | reverse complement strand
AGAACCTATTGAGCCAGATAAATCTGAATCCGAACCGCAGTCCCTTGATGATCCAGGGGAAAAAAATTTAAAATTGGAATCAGACGTTGAGAATGCACCTTCCAAAACATTATCCGAAAAAGATGCATCGGAGGCGGAACCTTCGACGGGTGATGCGGAAGCCATCGTCGACCTAAAGGAAGCAATAGAAAAAAAAGATGCCGATGACGACAGCGGCGACCAAGTTGAACCGATCAAAACCCAAGTAAATGATACAAACCGCACGGTGAAGCGGTCTAATCTTTCGAAATTGGCGTTTTCGATTATTTTGACGTTCGTCGTCGTGTTACTTGCATACGCCAAACCCTGGCATTATGGATTAAAGAAAGATCCGCAACCATCTTCTTCTCAATCTGCTGGCCAAACGCCAGAAGAAAAATTCGTTGCTTCAAACCCTAAAGCAAACAAACCCGAGCAAAATGATCCCTATCAAATTTATCGGACCAAATTGCGTGACCTCAACAGGCTAAGAGACACCCTTCTTTTTAAAAAATATGAGATTGGAGAGTTGAAAAAACATTACCGTACAGGTGTAAAAACTCTCGAATACGAAATTTTACAAGAGGCGCTCCGCAATAACATCCACACATTTCAAGAAGCCTTGGAAAATAAGCGTATTGAGCTGAAAATAAAGGCGATTCAACGCCGTTTGGTTTATATTGACAAACTCGATAGGCCGCTAAAATGGCTAGAACAGGGCAGTGAAGAATTGTTATATCTAAAAAGAAAAACCAATATTGATCTGCTGGTGGTAGAAATTGTCAACGGCATCGATCTGGATGGACATATGCAACAGATAAACACTGCTCTCCAAAGGTATCACCTCACAGCCGATAATCTCGCTATCAACACAGAGGGCGCTAAATTACAGCCACTGGAAACTTTGTGGGAAGGGCTTTATTCAAAAACAGAAAATAACCCCCATCTGTTGGTCGATATCGAAAATTGGTTTATCGAGCAAGAGATATGCAGTGGAGATTTGAAAAGAATAGGGGAGCTCTCGGTTATTTCAGATGAGGCGGCGAGATGTATTGTCCAAGCGGAGGGGTCGGATCTTTTTCTGAACGGCATCGAAGACCTATCCCCGACAGTTGCCAAGCAACTGTGCCAGTGGAGAGGCAAATGGATTTGCCTCAATGGCGTCAGGATACTTTCACCCTCAGCAGCAAAGCATTTGTTCCAATGGGAAGGCGATTGGATATCACTAAACGGCTTGTCTACTTTTCCCCCTGAACTGGCCAAGTATTTAGGACAGTGGGAGGGCAAGCAACTCGAACTCATGGGTTTAGTGTTCAACAAGGATCAGCACGATAAAATTGCCTTCAAGTGCATGGCAGAATGGGAAAAAGCCGGGGGAAAGTTGTTCGTGCCGGATTCAATTAGAACCATGATTAACATGGTTAAGAAAATATGACACCAGTCGTCATTGGAAGGTTGGATATGAGATATCGAAGGATTTACGGATATTTGGTTTTCATTCTCCTGGCAATCATTGCTTCGAATACAGAAGCGAGCACCGCCAAAACTCAGGAGCTCAATCGCAAACTATCTGAAATTTCATCCCTGCAACAAATTATCCAGGAGAAGATTGCCACCGCCAGGGCAACACACGATCAGCTTCAGAAGCAAATTGATAAACTGACAGGGGAAATACATCAGCGGTGCGGTAAGGAGAATATTGTATCTTACCGGGAAGCCATCAATTCCTCGAGAATTAACTATAACATCAAACTCATAAGCCAACTTGCGGGATATATCGATCAATTAACCCTACGAATCACATATTTTCAATCCGGAAATGAAATGCTTGCCTTTCTAAATCAGCAGATTCTGGACGATTTACGCTTGATTCGAACCTTAAATGATATGCAGATAGATCGATTAATCCACCGCATAAATGAAGTGCTGGATGAATACGTCCCTGAAACAAAAAAACACATCGTCAGCCTTGAGACTATCTCCTGGCCCTCGAGTGAGATGATATGGAATGAAATCATTATGAAAGACTAGCGGTTTTGGTTTATCTGAATCTGTTTATAGTATAACTTATTGAAATTACAATAATATGGTTATTATATCTTGCGACGGTAAAACGGGTGGGGTATAATAAAATAGTTTCAGGTTGGTCCCGTTATTTTCACACGCAACAAGAAACACCAGAAGGATGGGCGTTATGAATAAGGGCCTCAAGGTCTTTTTGCCGGTTTTTATTATATGCATTATTCTCACATCTTGCTCCGGTCCTAAAAAGTCAACTGAAGAAGAAAATGTATTGAATTCATTAAGAAATATTCAAAACAAATTGGAATCTAACATTTCCTATGACGAGTTGGCAACACTGTTAAAGGATACCAAGCCTCAACTCGACAGATTAAAACAATCGCAAAACCATAATCGGTGTTTTATTTCTGCGGTGGACAAGTGTTATGCTTCGTATGAAATCGCCCGCAAGGCCTGGGAACTAAAACAGGAGACCGACAACGACCAGCGGCGACAGGACATGGAAATGACGTTCGCGTTTTCAAAATCCTTTGCTGCCCTCAGTATTGAAAGAGCGGACAATTGTTACAAGTAGAAGTGGTTTCAAAACCACTTCTAAGGTTACATCAATCCGTTTTCTTTTAGGCAGGTTAAGGATTGATGGCCAATGCTTGTCACCTTTGTAAGGGCTTGGGTAAGATGATATACGGATTCGTGGGCGACATTGGAGTCGATCATTACCAGCGCCATGTTGAGACTCTTGTCAACATCTGCCCAGAGTTCATGGGGTGCGGATTTATTGCAAAGATGAATTTCGTGTCCGATCATACTGATAACGGCCCTGAGAATTTTCACTGCTCCTGGTTTTTCTTCTTCCGGCAGACCAATAAATGCTTCAACTGCCTGCGAAGCCCAGATGATGCTGGATTTAATTTTCTCACTTTGCGAAAAAGCGGTTATGGCCTCTTTTACATCCATAGTACAGCCTCAAGAATTAAAGGTGTCAGGTGTCAGAAATTCAGGGTTCAGGTCAGAGATTTAGCGTCAAAAAAAATGGCGTTAGGTTAGAGGTCTGAGGTTTGAGGCAAAGTAAGAGAGACACAAGACTCAGGGTTTTTAGATCCCTCAATCTTTATCCTTTAATTTTTCACCTCCAGCCTCAAACTTAACGCAATCGTATGATAGTACCGGGCTCTACTATGTTTTTATTTCCGCATTCCGCATTCCAAAATCCGAATTCGAGAGATCCTGACACCCGACACCTGAAACCTATAATATTGGGTTTAAGTATGCGACTCGGATGATAAGATGCGGTACTAAGTCCCTCCTATCCTGTTAATCATAGACGCCATATACCCTGCACCAAAACCATTGTCGATATTGACCACGGCGATATTAGAGCTGCAGCTATTCAGCATCGCAAAAAGAGCGGTTAGTCCTCCGAGGCTCACACCATATCCGACGCTGGTGGGAACGGCGATTACAGGACGACTGACCATGCCGGCTACCACACTGGGAAGGGCACCTTCCATTCCAGCAACAACCACCAGTACCGAAGCCTGATCGATCAATTCCTTGTGGTTGAAAAGTCGATGAATCCCGGCGACGCCCACGTCGAAAACCGTTTCAACCTCATTTCCCATGGCCTTTGCGGTCAAATAGGCTTCTTTTGCAATCGGGATGTCAGAGGTGCCGGCAGAAATGATGAGGATCGTTCCATGTCCGCGTATGCGGGGGGCTCGGATTTCCCATACCAGCATGCGGGCATCTTCGTGGTATGTCGATTGCGGGAAATGAGAAAGGACACGTTCCGCTTTTTGGGGGTCCAACCGGGTGACCAAAATTACGTTCTCCTGAGATTGCATCTTCTCGATAATACCGATGATTTGTTCTGGAGTTTTGCCCTGGCCGAAAATGACCTCTGGAAATCCTTTCCTCATCGAGCGGTGGTGATCGATGTGGGCAAATTCAATGTCTTCATAAGCAAGATGCCGAAGTCTTTGAGCGGCATCCTCGATTGAGGTCTTGCCTTTTGCCACCGAACGCAAAAGTTGTATTAGCAGATCATTGTCCATAGTTATTCTTTAATTTCCTGTTCGACGATTTCTCCGGTTTTCGGTGTCTTAGGCGTCGCTGTTTGGGTGGCGGCTGCTTCCAATTGCCTCAGATTTCTTTCAAGCTGTTTTATCTTCTTCAGAACGGAGTCCATCCTTCTCTCGAGCTTAATGATCGTCTCATCTAACGTGCGTTCGTAATTTTTCCTGGCCTTCAGAATTTCCAGCTCAAGAGACGCCTTGTCGAGTTTTCGCTCGGATAGATTTTCAAGATTGCTTTGGATTTGTATCAAATCGTTGTCGGACCTGGTCATTGTTTCCGAAAGTGAGGTTAAATCTTTTTTTAAACGATTATCGATGGCTTGTATTTCCGCAGACAGCGACTTGATATCCTGGTTTATCGGAGCCAGGGCTTCTAAATCTTTGCGAAGGAGAGACAGGGAGTTGTTGATTTTTTCAATCGCAGCTTCATGCTCTTTTTTATCGACTTTCGATGCGCTGATAGTTTTAAGTGTAGTCCCCGATTTGTCGAGGTTTTGTTTGAGACTTTCATCGATAGTATCCAATTTTTTGAATTTGTCGTTTAAACCGGCAATTGTTTTTTCGATGGGCGTTATTTTTTGGTCCAGTGAGGCTTGAACCGTTGTAAACTGAGTGGCTATATTTTTGAATTTTTCTTCCAGCTCCTCAGAAAGTGCCTGAACTTCCTTTGACCCACTGAATTCGCTTTGGCTGACTCTGCCGGTTAAATCGCGATAGGCAATAAACAATATGACCCCAATCAAACAGGGCAAAAGAATGGTGATGATGGTAACCCGCTGGTTGATTTTTTCTAACCGCAGATCTTTCATCTCTTCCTGATACAAAGAATCAGGATATTCATCATCTCCGATCTCATTAAAATTGAACTCTTTGGATTGTTTGGCATTCATCATTAGTTATTCCCATTCAATGGTACTTGGTGGTTTTGAACTGATGTCGTAGACCACCCGATTGACTCCACTCACCTCGTTGATAATTCGATTTGAAATTTTGCCGAGTAACTTTTGCGGAAGTTTGGCCCAATCTGCCGTCATGGCATCTTTGCTGGTTACCGCTCGAATCGCCACAATGTTTTCATAAGTGCGCTTGTCTCCCATGACGCCGACACTTTTAAGCGGCAATAGCACCGCAAACGATTGCCACAACCTTTTATAATAACCTGCCGCTTTGATCTCTTCAAGTAAAAGCTCATCAACATTGCGCAAAATGGTTAATCGCAGGCGGGTAACTTCCCCGAGAATCCGGATGGCCAGACCGGGACCCGGAAAAGGCTGGCGCCAAATTAACTCTTCGGACAATCCCAGCTCTTTGCCCAGTTGGCGAACTTCATCTTTAAAAAGGTAGCGCAACGGCTCAATGAGCTTTAATTTCATTTTTCTAGGCAGTCCGCCGACATTGTGATGGGATTTGATCACCGAGGTGGGGCCGCCAAATGCCGATACGGATTCGATAACATCAGGATATAATGTGCCTTGGGCCAAGAATTCAGCACCTTTTATTTTTTTGGCCTCGGCCTCGAATACCTGCATAAAAACCCGACCAATAATTTTACGCTTTTGTTCAGGATCGGTAACTTTGTCCAGGGCTTTTAAAAATTTACCGGCCACATTGATAAAACGAATATTGATGTTAAGATGTTGCTTTAACGTAACCTTTAGCTTTTGGGCTTCATTTTTTCGAAGCACGCCGTTATCGACGAATATGCAGGTTAATTTTCTGCCGATGCTCTTATGGACAAGCACAGCCGTAACTGATGAATCCACACCCCCGCTGAGCCCCAGGATGATTTTCTTGTCGCCAACGGCTTTCCGGATATTCATAATGGCCTCTTTGGCAAAAGATTTCATTGTCCATGAACGTTTACACTTGCAGACGTTAAAAAGGAAGTTGCGCAACATGGTTTTGCCCATCGGTGTGTGCGCCACCTCGGGATGAAACTGCAGGCCATAAAGACCTTTGCAATGGTTATCCGCCGCCGCAATGCGGGTGTTTTTAGTGGATGCTGTTATTTTGAAGCCCCTGGGTACTCGAAGGATCGAATCGCCGTGACTCATCCAGCATGTTGTGATTTTATCAACT
>JASFPE010000358.1:0-6197 GCA_050116155.1 Desulfobacterales bacterium | reverse complement strand
GGATGTGCTTATTTGTGCAACTTCTGAGCAATAGTGAGGTCAAATGGCATGAGTTTTGTATGGCTTGTATGGCTGTGTAATTTGCGCACGAATACAAACGTGATTAAAACTGCGAGATGATAAAATAATGAAAAAAAATTCGGGACTGACTGCTTTTGAACTGGCTGTAACGTTAGCCATTGTGGCCAGTGTAGCTGCCTTTGTCTTGCCGCCCTATCTCAAGTGGCTCAGGACATATCGGCTCAAGGAAGCCAGCACGACCCTGAAGGTGGATATCGAAATGGCCAAGACCAGGGCCATCCGCGAGAATGCATTTGTGGTCGTTCAATTTGCAGCCGACAATTATTCCATTTTTGTGGATAACGGCGAAGGTGTCGATGGCGTTGCAGAAGACGGGCTGCGCAACGGCGGGGAAGAAGTTTTACGAAACAGACCCTTGATCGGGGGTGTCCGCATCGATTTAGCCAGCACGACGTTTACGGACTACAGAACCCGCTTCAACGGAAGGGGGCGCATCGGCAACCAGGGAACGGTAACGCTCGTCAATACACTGGGCAATCAGAAACAGCTAGACATAAATAACCGATTTGGGCGTATCGAAGTCAATTAAGGCAGGACAGGATACATATTCGAGGTCGTGTGATGAAACGGTATATTTTAGCAGGCGATAAAAGAGGATTTATGATGGCGGAAATACTGGTGGCGCTCGCCATGCTGTCGATCATCATCGGTGCTGTTTACGCGGTATTTGCCTCTGTCAATCGTACCTGTGTCAATAATGAGGTCACGGCAGATGTTATGCAAAATATGCGCACCAGCATTGAGTTCATGGAACAGGATATACGCATGGCAGGACTTGACCGCTTCGATAGCGCCAATGCCGGCATTGAAGTGGCCACTCCCGCAAATCTGCAATTTACGGCGGATCGAAATATGGATGGGGTTATCAACTTTGCGGTTTTGGCCGACGGCGTCCAGGAAGTAGATCTCGAACGCGTAACCTATGCCTATGACGCCCCTAACAAAAGAATCCGGCAGTGCCTCTATGAGGAAACATTTGATGATTGGGAAACCGTAGCCGAAAATGTTGACGCTTTTCAATTTACCTATATTGACGCCGACGGCAACCCGCTGGCCTTTCCGATCGCCGATCTTTCCGAGATTAGAACGGTACAAATCTCGATGACCCTCGAGCAGTCGTCAGTCCTTGCCGGATCTATTAGCCGCACCTTGAACAAGCGTATTTTATGTCGCAATCTCGAATTTTAACCGGAGAAATTTGCATGTTCCAGAACGCCTTTGAATGGGGAAGCAATAAAAATAACCAGAGCGGATTCACCATTATCGAGGTGATGATTGCCGTTAGTATTTTTGCCATCGGATTTTTGGCGATATCATCTTTACAATTTTCAGCAAGCAAGAACAACCGCACAGCCAGTGAGGTTACCCAGGCAGTTACGATTGCGACAGACCGCATGGAGAGGATGATGTTCTTGCCGTTTAATCACGTAGATCTAAGTACAGATCCTACCGTGAACCCCCATTCGGAGGTTCAAGGCAAATACGGCGTCCAATGGACCGTTATTGACAGTGATTTAAACGATGATGGGGTCAATGACGCTAAAACCGTAACCATGACGGTTTCGTGGGAAAGATTGGTTCCGTCTAGCCATACCACCCGATCGATTACGTTCGATTTTATTAAGCCCGATGCGTAACGGACAAACCCACGAACAAGAGCCGGACGGCATAGGAATAAAACGATGCAGGGTATAGTTTCAAATTTTAATAATCAAAAAGGATTCGCGATCGTCGTCGTCTTATCGGTGTTGGCTTTGATCACGCTGGTAGGAATTATGGCAACCCGAACGACTTCAACCGAGTTGCAGATTGCGACCAGTGATGAAATTTACAAAATTTCTTTTTATGCTGCCGAAGCGGCCAGAGCGTATGTGTTAAACAATAATGATTTATATGGAGCGGCAAATATCAATCCTGGAACTCCGGTCGGTTTTCCGGATGAATCAGATGATGCCATCACCCAGGAATTGAGGGAAGGTTCCCTCCAGTATTTTAATGGCAACGTTGAATATCTGAACTCCTCCACGCCTCCCCGGGGCTCAGGCTTTCAGGTCGGCAAATTTAAAGCACACATCTATCAGATGACGTGCACCGGATATGGGCCGCGGGATTCTGATACCACAATCGAAGCCGGTTTTTACCGGATCGGCTTTTAGTCGTACCAATTATTTAGGAGCTGTCATGAGAAAAATCAATTATTACCTTACGGCCACGATCTTGCTTTTATGTTGTCTGGTTCTCAAGAGCCCGACGGCCATTGCAGACGACACCTGCGTTTTTATGGTAACTGCCGATAACGTCGAACCCAATATCGTCGTTTTACTGGACAACGGGGCCGAGATGCAGCACGCTGTCTGGCATCCTGACTATGATGATAGCGTCGATTACACACCCAGTGTGGCCTCACAGGTGGATGTGGTTCCGGATGGTGCCAGCGGTAATGGATTTTTTAACGAATACGGATACGGAATTTACATAACCGGAGGTAAATTCTACATGACACCGGTAGGAGCTGACCTTAAGCTAATTACCGATGTTCGTTTAGAGGGTTTAGAATCGGCTGACAAAAAATCCTCTACATGGACAATTAACGGGAATACGGTCACGTTGCCGGCAATCGCATCGACATCAGTGGACGGCGCCGGGATCATCGATAACGCCGGAACTTTGAGGTATTCAAAGAATTACCTGAACTGGATTTTTTTCAGTGGCAACTATAACGGAGATGGATCGGACCTGCCGGATAAGAGCCGTTTTTATTATGCAAAAAAAGCGATCATGACGGTTGCAAAGCTTGCCGCCAACAAAGCCAATTTCAGTATCTACAACTTCACGGACAACGCCGATGGTGCATCCAACGTGCAACCCTTAGGGATGGTCGTCAATACCCCTCTGGCACCAGTGCCGGAGGACAATACCCTGGAATCAAATTTTGTTAACAATATCAACAATATGGGAACGGTGACCTATTCACCCCTGGCCGAAGGCCTTGCCCGCGTCGGCGGGTATTACGGTTCTCCTTCTTCCGGCGTCGTGGGCTATTATTGTCAGAATAATTTTGTGATTGTGGTCTCACCGGGAAAATCGTCCGAGGATCAGGCGGCAGCTTCGCAGTCTTCACCGGCAAGTCTGTCCGACTACGACGGAGATGGTGGCGCCACCGGCGCGAATGAGGGCAAAATCAATGTGGATGCAACCACCTATTCAATCCCGGTCAATCAGAACGGAACCACCTATCTTGACGATGTCGCCTATTATCTTTATGCCAACGACATTGTCGATTATCATGACGGCTTTCAGAACATCATGACCTATACCATCGGGTTTATGGGAGACCAGCTCGGCAACCTTTTTCTGATAAATACCTCCAATAACGGCAACGGCAATGTAAACCTGTACGATACCAGTGATGAAGAGTACGGCAAATATCATTATGAAGCCGAAGATCCGGATGCGCTGGCCCCGGCGCTTTTAGCGGCCGTAAACGATATTCTGGCAGCAACCAGTTCGTTTACCGCACCCGTGGTTCCGGTCACCCGGACCACCAGCGGCAATCGGATTTATATGGCCTTTTTTAAGCCAGAAGAGGACAATTTCTGGGAGGGCAATGTTACTAAATTTGCAATCTCAAATAACAATGAGATTGTCGATGCAAACGGCAATTCGGCCACCTGGCCCAATGGAGCGATCCGGGAAGATGCCGTGCCATACTGGCAGACAAAAGACTGGGCGGATCCTGAAAAGACCACCTATGTCCACAATGCCGGACGGAATATTTACACCTACGTCGGTTACACTGAGAACTTGGCGCATGCATCCAATGCCTTCACCGCTGACAATCCGATGTTGACAGCGGCCGTCCTGGGGAATCCGACCCATACCCCGGCCGAAGTTATCAACTTTGTACGTGGTGCCGATGTCATTGATGAAGATGAAGACGGGGACAGCGCTGAAAATCGAAGCATAATCACCGGAGATGTGCTTCACAGTGAGCCCCTGGTGTTCCAATACATTTTCCCGGACAGCAGTTCCAAGACAATGGTTTATTTCGGTGCCAATGACGGCATGCTGCATGCTGTCTTGGACGTCACCGATCCAAATGTCGATGTCGACAATGACGAGACCAGTCACGGCATCGAGGCATGGGGGTTTATTCCACCGGATCAGCTTCACCGCTTAAAGGATATGCTCGAAGGATCGACGCACTCATATTATGTCGATTCCAGTCCCAAAGCCTATTTTCATGATGTGGATGCCGATGGACGCATTGATCCTGGCCATGGAGACCGGGTCATTCTCGTTTGCGGTGCGAGAAAGGGTGGCACCGGCTATTTTGCCCTCGACGTCACTTATCCATTGGCGCCTCAATTTTTATGGCGCATCGATCGCAGCAACACCACAACCGGAATCCTGGAGCTGTATAATGATACATCGATGTACTCAAATAACGGCGGGTCTTTTCAAGACGGCGATCCGTTGCGTATCTGGGACTTCGCCGGAGGGTGGGGCCCTGATATTGCCGCCAGAGTGGAAGGCACCATGACCGGCTATTTTCTGCGTTACGATAACGGCACCATTCCCTTTAGCGTAAACCAGTGGGTCGGCAATCTGACCACCGCCGTTTATGGCGACTATATGGACGGCGGAACGGCCACGCCGTTTATCTGGGCACGAATCAAGTCGATTACGACGGCCGATCCGGATGTTATCATTCCGGAGCTGGGTGAGAGCTGGTCGGAACCGCAATTCGGATGCGTAAAAACCGATGCGGCGGACGTCACCGGCACGCCCGTGTTTTTTATTGGCGGTGGCTATAGCTCGGATCACTCGTTCGGCAAGGCCGTCATTGCCATAGACGTTATGACGGGCGGTGTTGTCAAGTTATTTAAAAACGATTTCAGCATCACCGGGATGGATTACAGTATCGCGAGCACCGTGGCTGTCATCGACGCGGATGGCAACGGGTTTGTCGACAAGTTGTATGTCGGGGATCTTGGCGGTCAGATGTGGCGGTTGGGTAACTTTACGGACCCATCCGGCAGCCCCTTGAATTTTCCGGAAAGTGATGAAAACATCATGAATTGGACGCCTCAGCTATTGTTTGTTTCTGATCCAGCGCACGGGAGAAAATTTTACTATCCACCCGGTGTGACCCTCGAGAATGGATACGATCTGGTGTTTGCCGGAACAGGAGATCGGGAAGATCCCTGCAATCCGGCGAGCGCTGACAGAATTTACAGCATCAAAGATTCCCATGAAGCCATCACCATTAATGAATCCGATCTGGTTGATGTGACGAATCCGGCTGCGGTGTTGCCTGATCTGGATAACGAAACTGCAGATGTGGATCTCGACGGTAGTATCGACCAGGGCTGGTACATCCAGCTGGCGGCCGGAGAGAAAGTGCTGGCCGAGAATACGATATTTTATAAAACGCTTTATATTACCACCTTTACACCCAATGATGACGTTTGTATGCCGGGAGGTGTCGGAAAGCTCTATGGCGTAGAATACAAAACGGGCGGGGCGGTCTTGGATTTTAACGCTGACGGCAGCACAGAACGTAGCACAAGCATTGGCGGCGGCATACCTTCCAAGGTGGTAACGGTAATAACAGATTTAGGAAACACCAAATTATTTATATCAGTGGGCAGCACAAACCCCGATCAGAACTCTGAATCTTTTGCTGCCGGCGTTGTGGACATCGATCCACTGACACCGAAGAAAAATTTCTTTTACCTGTGGTGGAGAGAATTGCTTAACATTTAATTTCTTTGCTTTCGTCAAACTTCCATTCTGTAATTCACATTACAGGATCGTAATCAATTCGCGCCTCTGTTCTCTCAGATTGCCTTTGAACTTATCACCGTCTCTCTAAAACCTTTATATACGACAGGCGCGAATTTGATCCTGTGATTATTCTGCGTGTCCCCAGCGGTTATTCAATTGATATGTATTGCTCCAGCCTCATTCGTCGCAAAACAAAGGTACTGCTGTAACTATCCAGGATTTTATAATTTATTAATAAATTGAATAAGATACATTGATGATCGATCCTTTGCATGTCATCAATAATTTCTAAAATTCTCTGGTTCGCAGATATTCTTTCTCTGATA
>JASFPE010000357.1:0-6216 GCA_050116155.1 Desulfobacterales bacterium | reverse complement strand
CCATTTTTCAACAGCCTCAAATCCGCGAATGAGATTGTTGAGTTCGGTTTTGTCATCGGGTTTAATTTTAAAAAGCCAGCCGTTTGCATAACAATCTTCGTTGATCAATCCGGGATTGGACTCCAGTGCCATGTTGGATTCTGCCAGTTCTCCATTCACGGGTGCAAAAACTTTTCCCAACCATTTGCCGGATTCCATTTTTGCAAATTTTTTGCCGACTTTAAGACGCTTTCCAGGCTCCGGCAGCTGGACATAAACGATTTCTCCGGCCATTTGTTGCGCAAAATCGTCCATGCCCATCACCAGAAGGTCGCCTTCCTCTTTGACCCAAAAGTGGTTCTCCTCGTAGTAAAGCTCATCCGGCATGTTGTATCCCTGGATCTCCATCAGTTTTTCCTCCTCTCAATGGTTTCGAATAACTTTTATATCATATTGAAAGTATGTAGCTTTTAAAGATACCGGTTGGATTCGATCTTAATGGAATAATGGAATATTGGAATTATGGAATAGTGGGTTTTGGGATACTGCGATATTGGGTAAACGTCAAAGTTCATCATGCTCTAACGTTTATAATAAATAATTTCCCTTGATAATCCACTACTCCAATATTCTATTATTGAAACAAAAAACTATGCCTCAAAAGATACCCTGTAATTTCATTTAGCTGTATAAATTCATAGATATTTAATTAGAATGAAGATTGTCTTCCCACTGTTTGTTTTTTTGCTTTTTTTGAAGAGATTCAATCAGCTTAAGCAACTCGTTTTCAACCTTGTAGTGAAGTTGATCTAATCGTTCGTAGTCGTCGCTTGTAATTTGATCGGCCTGCTTGCAGCTCTCATAGCAAGAATGAAATTCGCCGCAGGAGCCAAGTGCAATATTTAAATGATTTAAATACTCTTTGAGGCTGCGACGACAATAACCTTCTGAGATGTTCCTTGAAATGCTGTGGGCGGCATCGATGCTGTTTGAAGCTACTTTCTTCAGTTCGAATGGAAAGTTGGAAAATATCTTACAGGCTAAAACATAAAGCGCGATTGCGTCCTGCCAAACTCTTAGCTTTTTAAAACCACGGTTGATGCTTTTTCGATCCATCATTGGTTAATCCCATGAATCATACTATTATTCAACATGATCCAACATAGACCCAATATTCCAGCATTCCAGTATTCCATCATTCCATATTTTTCCATATTGGTAACCAATTAACCTTTTACGATTGATGGCGATCCTGTTGCGAAGCTGCATTGATTGCCAGCGCTACGGGAGCCATGATCATATGCAACATTCGGCTGAAGGGCAAATAGGCCACAAAGGCACCCGTCAGGATGGCATGCAGATACCATGCATAACCGTAAATGCCGGTCAAATTAAAGCCGCTAAACAGCCGGCTAATGGCAGCTCCGATAAGAGCATATGAAGCTCCGCCAGGATTTCCTGTCATGGCTATGCGCATACCTTCCAGGATAAATCCCACAATCATGATACCCCCTAAAAGTGCATAGGCCGACCAGTCGGCTTTTGGAAGCCCTTCCAGTGGCATTTCAGCTGCGCTTTGTTTGCGGAAAATTATCATTGCAGCCACTCCGATGATAACCGCCAATCCGCTCAGGTCAAACAAGAAAGCGGTTAGGGGGTAATTTTTATCCAGCATCAACCAGGCCCCGGACCATTCAGGAACCCAGATAGAAGTCACCAGTGCAACCAGTCCCCAGGTAAACCGGAATAAAAATGCCCAGAAAACTAGTGCGTGCATGATCCAGCGCAGCCGGGAAACACGAAAAAGGCGGCGCTGAAGCAGAGCATCTAGAATCAATACCTTTATGATGACGCAGATGCGGTTTGAAAAGACGGCACGCAAGATGCCTTTAATAGTTTGAAAAATCTTTTTTGAAAAATTAGTGTCTCCATTTCCCGAAAGCGTCCCGGAAAACCAGACAGTGGCGAGGCCCATCATGCCCAATAGAAAAACTGCCAGCCCGAAAATAGTGGTGGTATCGCCAGCAGAAAAGGTAGCGGCGTGACAGGGCATGCAGATGATACTTTTGGCCGGCAGCACCATGGCGGCCGCCCCCATGGTATTACCGCTGAAATGACAGCCACGGCAGGAGGCGTCATCTAAAGCAGCGGGCATGTGATGAATTTCACTGATCCTTGCCGCCGGCGGATTTCTTTGCCACAGGATCTGATCGGAACCGGCCTCTTTCAACGGCGTGATACCTTTGAGGTGACAAGCTCCGCAGGCGACACGCTGGTGCACTGCATTGGTCATCTTGGCATCGTGGGGACGATGACACTGGCGGCAGTCCCCCACGGCCTGTTTGTCATGCTCGAATTCAGCCGCCCGAGGGTGGCAGATCGTGCAGGCAACATCCTGATGGGGGGTGCTGCGATATGCGGTCAGGTCGATCAGCGGATAGCGGACAGATACCTGACCGGCATTTTTTTCACCTGCGGTGCCATGGCAATGGAGACAGAAAACGGCAATGGTTTCGGCTGCTCGCGGATCTTCAAAAGATAAAAAACGATGGCACTGCAGGCATTGTTCGTCTTCGGCTAACAGTTCGGGCAATGTTGTTTGTAACTCATGACAGATGCTGCATTTGGCATCCACAGGCTGGCTGAGGTCAATCTGAGACTCAGCCTCGGGGTAAGCCGTCTGATAATGTGGATCGTGGCATCCGATGCAGTCATAGATCATTTTCGGGTCTGTGACCGGCTCTCCGCCGTGGCTTCCGGCCCCGATATCATCGGCGGTGTCGGAGTGGCAGTCGATGCATTGCTCCGGCTGAAAGAAAGATTTCAACGTCCGGGTGACTTCATCGGGACTCGGATGGAGCTGCTTTTCGGAGATATCTGCATGGCAGTCCTGACAGGATAACTGACCATGAACCGAGACGTGAAGTCGCTCTCGATCGATCAACCAGGAGGCTTCCGCATTTGCTCCGCAAAGGATAATGAAACTTGCCAGTAAATATGGTCTAAAAGCTATTTTGAATAAAGTATAGATATCAATCCGCATCAAAGAAATAGTTTCAACACCGGGCAATTTGTTACAGCGACATATGCTCAAAACGTAAGATCAGCCTCTGCATTCTGCCCCCTGTTATTCCACTCAAAGTCCTCTCCCTTGATGGGGGAGGGCTTGGGAGGGGGAGATCACCCTCGCCTGAATCCCCTCCCATCAAGGGAGGGGAAATGAGTTGTTGGACAGCCTGTCTGCGCCCGTTCAAATGAGAATGCGATTAGTTTATATTGTGTAATCTCGCCATGGCGGTGGTTAACGGGCAAACGGGATAAACCCGATCTTCAAGCACCCAGTTCCGACATAGCAGCATCCAAACCAGCCGGCAGGTCGGTCTTGCATCCCTGCACCGTCAGTGCGCGGCTCAAGGATGACAGGAAGAAGAGCACATTTTCGGCAGAGGAAGAATATCCCATCAGGCCCACGCGCCAGACTTTGCCGGCCAGGGCTCCTAAGCCGCCGCCAATTTCCAGATTCAATGAATTTAATAGATAACTGCGGACTTTCATGTCCTCGACCCCGTCTGGAATTCGAACCGTATTCAGGGTCGGCAGGCGGTATTTCGGCTCTACCAGCATTTCCAGTCCCATGGCTTCCACGCCGGCCACCAAAGCCGCATGGTTTTTCAAATGACGGGCAAAGCGATTCTGCAAACCTTCTTCATCGATGAGCTGTAAAGCTTCCAACAGCCCATAGTTTAAGGTGCTTGAGCTCGTATGATGGTAAACCCGTTCAGATCCCCAGTATTTGTCCAGCAGCGTTAGATCCAGGTACCAGCTGCGAATCGGATGTTTACGGTTTTTGGCTGCCTCCAGCGCTCGATCGCTGAATGTGACAGGGGCCAGGCCGGGGGGTGCACCGATGCATTTCTGCGAACAGCTGTATGCCGCATCCAGACCCCATTCATCGGTTTTGACTTCGACCCCTCCCAGAGATGTCACGCAATCCGCCAGAATCATAACGCCATATTCCTTGGCCAGATTGGAAATTTCATCCATTGGTTGAAGCACGCCGGTTGAAGTTTCCGCATGCACCAGGCCGATGACTTTGTATGCTTTTTTATTAAATTCTTCTTTAATACGTTCTGGCTCGGCAGGCCTGCCCCATTCTCCTTCGAGAACCGTTAAGTCGACTTCCTGCCGCTCTGCCATTTGACGAATTCGATCTCCAAAATACCCAATTACATACACAAGTACGGCATCTCCCGGTTCCATTAGATTGGCCACACATGCTTCCATACCGGATGTGCCTGTACCGGGTGAGACATGGGTTAAACGGTTTTGGGTAACAAAGACGCTGCGCAACTTTTCGCCAATGCGGTCCAAAGTTTGCAGATAGGCCGGATCCATATGACCGATTACCGGCGATGTTAGTGCTTGATACACCCGTGGATGAATATCCAACGGTCCGGGTCCCATCAATTTTCTCAAAGGTGGTTCAAATCTACTTGATGGCATTGTTAACTCCTTCCTGCAATTAAAGTGATCTAAAGTTTGAAGTGATCTAAAGTGACTAAAGTTGTGGAATTCTATCTTTTTTATAATAGACGGAGCAAGGTGAGACCTTAACTTTAGGCAATTTAGGCATTTTAGCTCATTTTAGGCATTTTTGTTTTTATGACTCCTACAAAAATCATGGCTTTCTGTCAATGATTTCGATCTCTCGCAGAAATGATTCCAAGTGTTGCCAAAAGACCTCCCAGTCGGGAGGGCAGTCATTATGGCCAGCATCATAGGCGATTAATTGACTTTTTTTTGCAGCCTTTTGCAAAGCAACACTGTGTCGAAACGGGATAACACCATCATACTTTCCGTGCAAAAATAAAATCGGTCCCGAATACGACCTGACCAGGGCCAGGTTGTCAAAGGGATCCTTTACGAAAAACCCGGGAACCATATATCTGACCGCAAATGAACGCACACTGGTAAAAGTGGACATTAAAATTAGTGCTTTCGACGGTCGCTGGCCAGCCAAGGCACAAACGGCCCCGCCGCCCAAGGAGCGCCCGAACAGAATGATTCGAGACCTATCAATATCTTTGCGTGCCGTCAAAGTATCGTAGGCCGCAATAAATGTCTCGGTTATGTTTTCCTGGGATGGCTTGCCTGCCGAGCGACCGTAACCCGGATATTCCACCAGAAGCAGCGCCATGCCAAAGCGGGTGGTGAAGGGTTTCAATTCATCAGGCCAGAAATCAATTAATTCGCCATTTCCATGCGCAAAAATAACCGCCGGTGCCGGTACAGAAGGGTTTTCAATGGCGGGACGAAGTAGCCAGCTTTCCACCATGCCAAATGAAGTATCCAGCCAGATTTTTTCCCGACCGGGTATTTTTTGTGTTGATGGGGGCAGGGAAGGGATTAAATTTCGGGGATATAAAATCTGCCGCTGAATGAGAAAGAGAAGACAGCAATAAGCAACATAAAAAATAAAGGCCACTCCGATGTATTTAATTACTGTTTGCATTGTTTCCATAACGCTTTATTAAAATCTATCTCAAATTTTCAGCAAACAAGTTTTTTGTCAAGATATTATGGACGATGATACTTTCCGGCTGTATATGGCTTGACTTCGAATTGTATATCCCTTATTTTACAAAGGACATTTCAACGCGATTACCATCGCTAAAATTGAATATTGAAGATTGAATATTTACGGATGTCGCTTTGCTCCGCCAATCTCATGATCATTATTATATAAATGATCCGCCGGAGGCGGACCGTAAATCTTCAATATTCAATCGAAAATATTCAATTGTATGGGCCTAAAGAAAAATACCAATAAAAAGAATTAACAACTAAAAGTAACAAAACAACAATTGAGCACCACACGGAGGATTTATGTCAGCAAAACATGTTTATGAATGCGAGAATTGCGGAAAGAGCGTAGAGTTGAGTTCGGAAGATGCCAAAGCGCCCGAATGCTGTGACAAACCCATGAAAGAAATTGGCGATTTGGATGCCTGTCATGTGAGCACCACCGCCGAGCATTCGCGGTTTGATAATTATGATGATGCCTGTGACGACGGCAGATCCGGTAAAGTATAAATAAATATAGATACTCGATACTGGATACTCGATTCTCGATGCCCTCTGAATCCGCTATGAATTTTTTTATGTTTATCCAGTATCGAGGATCCAGTATCGAGCATCTGCTACAAGTATGAATTGTGTGTGTAGAAATTAATTACG
>JASFPE010000356.1:0-6222 GCA_050116155.1 Desulfobacterales bacterium | reverse complement strand
ACTGGAATACGTTTTCCCGATAACCACATCAAAATAAGTATAATGGACTTTATCTTGATCGGCCACATGCTTAACACCCACTGTGACGGGTATCCGCGGGATTAGCATTCTTTGAATGGTAGGTTTATCAAACCATTGGCCGGAAGCCATTACACCCTGGATCTTTTTAAGATGATGTATATCATCAAACGGATTCCCTGCGATCATGACAAGGTCTGCCTTTTTCCCAACTTCGATGGTTCCAAAGTTGCCCTTTCCATTCATTCTATTGACTACATCAGCGGAATGAACAGTTGCCGTTCTGATGGCCTCATAAGGGCTGAGTCCATTTTGGACCAGGATATTAAGCTCATCATGCAGTGAAAAACCCGGCACGAGTCCCATCCCCATGGGCCCCGCATCGGTTCCAAGCACCAGAGTGACACCCCCTTTATGCAATTCGCGCAGCAGGAGCTGGTTCAAACTAAAATGGATCGGAGCAAAATCCTCATACCCCTTGAATTGAATCTGATGCCTGTTTTTTCCCTGCTCAAGCAATTCAAAAAACCCATAGGGAAGGTACCGAGACGTGGATTCTGATGCCAGGCGATCCAGGTGAAAAAGCTTTTTGACAATAATATCACCCACTGCAAGGGTGGTGCAAAGCGGGGTGTTTGAAGCCTTTAATTGGTGGACGATTTTCTGGATTTGCATTTGATAGTTTAGTTTCAGTTCGTCAATTGATGAACCTGCAAAGCGCCCCATTTGTTCAGTTGCAATCTGCAGAAGGTATCTAAACCATTCCTCATGACCCAAGGTGCGGGATCTATCGAAATCCAAAAATTCAAAATCCAACTCCTCTATGTGCGCAATTTCATTCAGCCCCTCGGATAAAACACCGTTCAGACCGACGGCGAAGGGAATATGGCCGGCCGTGTACATATTGAGCTTTTTGGCTGTGGCCACGGCGTCATGAAACTCCGTTGCGGAGAGAAAAGAATACAGTTTCACAAAATCAAAACCCAATTCTTTTTGAACCCGAACGATCTTTTGGGCATTATCCACCGGTCCATAGAGGATCGGGCCTGCGGCATATATCGTTGGTCCTCGAAATCTTCCTTTTTTTATTTCGTTGCGCCAACGAAGCGCATAATCTGGCGGCGCTCCTCTTGGACCGAAATCCCTGATGGTGGTCACACCGTTGGCGAGGAAAAGATCTAAAGGCGAAACCGGCCAACCTCCGTTTAACCATCTTGTGTCCGTGTGGATATGCATATCGGCAAGGCCGGGGATTAAGTAAAAATTTGAACCATCGATGACTGTCGAATTGTCAGGAATATCTATGGCGTTTGCTGGGCCAACTGCAGTTATTCGCGATCCTTTAACCAGGACCGTCTGGTCAGGCAAAACTTTTTCCGCCGTCATTGGCACAAGGTTGACATGTACAAATGCCGTAATTTTCTGTGCTTGCGCCCAAACACTTACACTTGCTTGAGTCCACAAAATTAACACGATTATAGGTAAGCCGATCAATTTAGGCTGCATCTAGGCCTCCGAAAGATTAAAGAAGATCAGTCGATTTTCAATGGAAGTTTCAGAAGAAGGCATGAATGTTCCGTCCTGTTGAATGAAGTGAATTTAAGATCCGGATGCTGTAAATATAATAAATAGCCAAAGGGGCTTAGGAGGTCAAGGATAATCAAAGTATGGAAAAATTGAGCAAAAGCATGTTGTAGAATCTAAAACATATTCTTCTCGAAGTATTGTCGGTAACCTTCGATTGTTGCGGGTATAAAATAGGGTGCAGACGCTAAAAAATCCTCCCTGGTCAACCTGGAACCTTTAACTAAAACATCTGCTAGGCTGTTAGCTATCTCCTCCAGATCCTTTCCCGCCTTCAGCGCTTTTAGGGCAATATCGGCGCATAGCCGGTTATTATCTGCAAGTATCCGCACAATCCTGACTACCTCTCTGGTGGTACCGCCGTGGGAGAAGAATAATATTTCAAGGTTAAGCTGTTGAAGTTTTTCTATGCTTTGCAAGGTTTTAATAGGATCTGAGCCTGGCGCAATTGACGGCACGGAAATTTCTACACCAGAGAAATATACGCCCAATGCATCGCCGCAAAACAATCCCCGGCTCCTGGTGTCTAAGAAACAAAGGTGATTGGGGTCATGACCGGGAGTATGGATGACTTTTAGCTCTCTTTCCCCTAAGGCGATGCTGTCCCCATCCTCTACCAATACAAATTTTTCTTCAGCAATCGGAACCATTTCTCCGAATCGCTCCTGAGCATCGTCCCCATAGACTCCCATAAAGCCCTGCATCAATCTATTAAGGATGGAAGCGTCTGCAAGGACTTTAACCGCCCGCGGATGTGCCACCACCTTCGTCTGCGGCAGTTGCCGCGCTAAAAGCCCTGCCCCTCCAGCATGATCCAGGTGAACATGGGTGGGAATGATATATGAAAGATTTTTTATATCATAACCCAGTTTATCCACCGCCTCCAGAATATCAGGAATTTGGACAGGGCAACCGGCCTCCACCAGAGCCAATTTATCATCCACGATGAGATAAACAGTGCATAACGGAAAATTCTCAAAATCCTTGCCCGCGGGTTTAATCTCATATATTCTTTCCGCCACCTCAGAAATTATAGCCATTGGCTTATCCTTTCTTGACCATTTTCCCCACATTTTAGGTAAAACCAGGGGATACTTCCCCTACCATTATTCAAACGTGACATATCCGCTGGTTAGCGAAAGTAAGCATACGTCGAAAGAAAATCTATCAATACTATGGTTTTGGATTTCTTTCCAGGATATATTTGCCCTTCACCCTTGTGTCTTCTCCTATATGCCATCGTTTATGGGTCAAGGTGTCTAAAAAGCGCCGGTCATGGCTGACGAGGAGCAACCCGCAGGGACAATCGACCAGGGCCTTTTCCAAACATTCGATGGAAGGCAGATCCAGGTGATTGGTCGGCTCATCCATGACGATAAGATGGGGTACATTGGCGATACCGGTGGCAAGCAGAATTTTGCGAATTTCTCCGGGACTGGGCTCCAGGCTTTCCAGTAGCCGATGGGGCCTCGATCCCAGACGGCTGACGATAGTGAGCATCTGTCCAAGTTTCTCATTGGGAAGATTTCGTGCCCGCGTCATGATATCCTGTGACGCATGGATATCAATCTCCTGTGGTACATATGTGACATGTTGCATCTGCACATTAAGCGATTGCATGATATGGTCAATTAATGTGCTTTTCCCGCTGCCGTTTGACCCTGTAAGGGCAATACGGTCATCGGGTTTCATCGATAAGTCGGGAAAATGCAACCATCTGTCTCCGCCAAGGGAAAGGGATCCAGCAGGCAAATTAAACAGGGTGTTGCGTGTTGATTTTGCACCCGGCATCCAGATGCCCATCGCAAACGTTTTCTTCACCTTGATGCCGTTCATTTTCGTTCGAGCCCGGGATAAGCGACCTTGGAGCTGGCCGAGTCGTTTTCCGGCGATGCCGTCTTTTCCGGTAACACGTGCCAAATTGATTTTTTCCCGCGCGTCATGGTTTTTCAAGGCCAGTCCTTTTTTCGATCGCTTTCGATGAGCTTGGGAGGCAACATCCCTGCGTTTGGCTGACTCACGCCTTAATCGCGAAAAATCATGTTTGGCCTGGGTGCGTTGCTTTTGAACGGTGATCGCATCCTTTTCTGATTGCTGCAAGCCATGGGAATAGTTGCCGGGCCGTAATATGGCATCCGGTGGTTCGACAAAAAGACATTGATGGCAGAGATCATCTAAAAGTTTACGGTCATGGCTTACCAGCAATCCAACACCATGAAAGATAGAAAGTGCTTCAAATAACAAATCCTGTGCCTCAACATCAAGATGATTGGTGGGTTCGTCCACAGCCAGCACCTGTGGTTTGCGCCACATGGCCACAGCAATCTGAGCCCGTTTGCGCTCACCGTGACTGAGCGTGGCCCATCTCTCTATCCAATCATCTTCAACCCCCAATCGCCCTTTGATCCTGAAAGCCTCTCCATTCATTGTATGAATCAAATCGTGCAGTTGGGCGGGGGCATCGTCTGTGCGCTGCTGACAGTAAATCGCAAATTCGGGAATTATCACCCGTCCCTGTTGGGGCTCTAAACCCCCGGTGGCAAGTTTTAAAATGGTGGTTTTCCCCACACCGTTGGCACCGACGATTCCCGTCCAGCCTCGCATAAAGTGTGCCGACAGATCGCGGATCAAGGGTTGGGTCGCCCTGTCATAAGTAAACGATACATCTTGAAATTGAATAGACAAATCGGCCATCGTTATCCTTTTAAATAAAAAAGCCACGGTTACCCGTGGCTATGCTATCTCTTTACCCCGTTAGCTCCTTTTTAAATTTGCGGTGGTCGATTCTTAGGACATCGTGATGAATTATGCTTCGATATGTATCAGTTGCAGGAGGATATGTCAATTTCGAAGCAGATTTATAAATAAAGGGGACGTCTATGATTTTATGCTTTACGAAAATAATATGCCACGGAAAGCATAGATAGTTGCTTTCGATTCTATTCTGCCCATAATCATTCAGTGTAAAGGTTAAAATATTGGATGGTGAAAACTATATCGAAAATCGTCTAATTTTAAACGTCCCCTTTATCCCTTTAGCCGAATTGGCAATTGATTCTTCACTGGCCTGGTGGGTGCCAGTCCATGGTTTTTTTGACCGCTTCGTCAATCTCTTCAGGGGTGAGCAGCACTGTGATATTGACCTTTACAGTACCACTGGCGCTGCCTAATATAGAGCCGGCAACAGCATTAACATTGCTCGGACTATCCGCAATAAAATAGAAGTCGTTATCCCCGAAAGCAAAATAATAAGCTTCCAAGGTCCCACCCAGTGACTCTACGGCCTGCTTTACGGCCTCCTGCCGTTTCGTGCCGCCATCCTTAAGAAGCCCTTTTAAGCCTTCTTCAGTATATGATCCATGAAATAGATATTTGGGCATAAGACACCTCCTTTTGTTATTAGAACCTATCTCAAAAACGCGTTTTATCCGCCTCTGGAGGACTATGTGCCCATGGTCCCGCCGGCGGCGGGATTGCGGGATGGCTCAAAATGCTCACACAATAAAAGGTTTGGCCCGTTGAGCCCGTTAGCCAGTTTGCCGGTTTAAATCGGATATTATCCGTATTTGTAGCGGGCTAAATCCCGCCGACGGCGGGAGCAAACCGGCAAACCTATTATTGTGCCCTGCCCTGAACCCTTAGCCACATTTTTGAGATAGGCTCTGGTTAGTCCCATTTACTAACATACATCTTCTCGCATTCCGGACATTGAACAATACAGGTTCGTTTTACTTCAGATTTTTTTCTACCCGCCAGGGGTTCGACATGTATCGTCTCCAATAAAACATTGCCGCAACATGTTCCCAATGGCTTGATACGGAGGAGACTGCTAGCAATACTCCGATATTCAGAAAGTGTAATTTCTTTTTCCATAACTGAAAGTGGCTTCAGAACATCCAAAGTGCAAATATGTTGAAACTGCCACAGATTTTAAAACAGATAAGACACTCAGGTGTAAGTTGTATCAGCGGAATGTGAAATGAGATATGAGACCCGGTTCGATTTTACTAACTCAAAACGCGTATCAGGTCAGAAGGAATAGGAAATCAATATCTTATTACGGGCTTTTATACATCATTAAATGCAGAGGGTCAAATATATTTAAAACCCACCCCAACCGTTCTTGATCTTCGCAGTTCAAAACACAACTCGAGGCTGAACTAGATTTAAAAATTGCTATTTTTGAATAAATTTGTTAAATCAATAAGTTGTGATAGATCGGGCGCATCGCATGGATGCAAAACCGGCGATTCTCCTATGCTTATTTAAAAAATGAATTATAGGAACATATTATGATTCAGAAAATTATAAAAAAACAGGATTTAAATGACTGCTCTTCGATTAAAGATGATCTGGCCTTTTGGCTGAATAAACCCCCTGAAGAACGATTATGGGCCGTGGATTTTTTAAGAAAGCAGCATCATGGAAATACAGCAAGACTTCAAAGAACTGCTCGAATTATTCAATTAAACAAAAGAGCGCTGGGACGAAAAAAGGATCTTGCTGATTTAGAAGCCCTTGGTGAAGAATGAGTCTATGATCAGAAGGAAGGCTGAACCACAGCGTATTGATCTTAAAAAATAAATTTGTTAAATAAGTATGTTACAAAAGAACGAGCCT
>JASFPE010000355.1:0-6233 GCA_050116155.1 Desulfobacterales bacterium | reverse complement strand
TTGCACACCGGGCAGACCTGGCATCCACCCATCATCTTCCTGGCCTTGTCTCTGATCTCTTTCATATCCATTTAAAAAAGCCCTTTCTGTTTTTCGATAGCCAACATTGGAATCGAGGTACGGGTTGCGGGGTGCGGGTTGCGCGGGTTGCGTCAGAGTCCATATGGCGCGAGCATATCAAGACGAGTACCGTAGGCTTGTCTGGGTTTCCGGCTGGGATTTGAGGGCCCAAGTCATATAAAATACCGATTGTGCACCCTGTGATTCTATCTCCCGGTTCAAAAGCCGCGCGTGTGTCTCAAATGATTTTCTTTCTTCCAATGGACCGCCGGCGCGATCCTGAAGCACCACAAAATCCCATTTTCTGGAAGCAAGCATATCCCGGGTCGCCCGGTTTTTCCAGTGCCACTCGAGGCTGAAACCCTCCCCCGTGGATTGATCGGCAACCAGGGTAACACCCCGATCTGAAGCCTTTACCATCTCCTCCAACATCAACGGCATAAAATGCAAATAGGTGTGGCTGTTGCCGATAAAAAGAACTTTGAGTGGCATGACTCACCCCTGCTCACCGCGAGCAAGGTGTTATCTGGCAATCTTAACACGTAACACGAAACGCGCAACTCGAATCTGATTTTAATCCTGGCCCCATTTTTTGAGATAATCCCCACATAGTTCCTCAACCGAGGGGACGTACTCTTCTTTGGGGATTGACAGCAGAGTATAGTTGAGAAAGTTTTCCCAGTTTATGTTGCCACTGAAGATGTTGCCGGCCCAGGTGCCGCAACCCAGCGTATCTGTGGTGGGCAGACCGGTGTTCCATCCACCGCTGTTGGCATGCGCATGCGGCATGTTGCAGACGATTCTCCCCACGTTGGCCCGCAATGCGAGTTTAACCCGGCGCTCATCATTTTCCGTATGTATGGATGCAGAATGGCCCTCGCCGGAAAATTTGAGGATTTTCTCCAGACGGTCCAGCATTTCGTCAAAATCGGTCCATTTCCAGACGGTCAGCACCGGTGAGATTTTCTCGCCTGAGAAACGATCTTCCGGACCAACTTTTTCTCCGATGACCATCAGAAATCTGGTGTCATCCGGAACCGTCAAGCCTGCATTTTCGGCAAGAAAAGTAGCCGGTCTGGCCACGATGTCCCGGTTCAGGTGGGTACCGTCCGGCCACATGTATTTCCGCAATTTCTCACGTTCATCCGTGCTGCACATGTACCCGCCTTCGGATTTTAGCGCTGCGATCATATCATCGAAGATGCTTTCATAAAGGGCCACCGCATTCTCAGATGAACAGGATGCGGAATTGTTGGCAACCTTTGACAGCCTGATCTTATGGGCGGCAGCGGCAATATCAGCTGTATCATCCACAATCGATACCACATTACCGGCACCCACCGTCTGGGCCGGCTTGCCGGCTGCATATACCACTTTCACCAATGCCGCCCCCCCTGTGGCAACGGCAAAGTCGCAATGGGCCATGAGCTCCTGAGTTTTTTCATGACTCGTGTGTTTAATACACTGCACCAGATCCACCGGTGCGCCGATTTTCTCAAGCGCCTTGCGCACGTGTTGAACCGTTTCATAAGAAGTATTCGGGGTGCGTGGATGGGGTGAGACGATCTGGGCATTTCGCGTCTTCAACGTGCTCAAAGCCAGGCAGCAGATGGTAGATTCCGGGTTCGTGCAGGGCACGACGTTGGCAATCACACCGATCGGTTTTGCATACTTACGGATCCCCAGAGCCTTGTTCTCTTCGATCATACCGCAGGTCTTGGCATCGCGCATGTCCCAGAGAGTGCCCAAAGTTTTATTTTTGATTTTATTCACTTTATCTTCGGCGTTGCCGATATCGGATTCTTCCACGGCCATATGGCCCAGCTTGTGGCGAACGTCCTCTTTTAAAAGTTCCCAGGCCACGGCCTGAACCATCTCGTCGACCTTTTCCTGCGGCCAGAACTCGACTTCACGAAACGCTTTCCTGGCCTTCGTATACATTTCCTGGATATTCTCTTCCATGGTTCCTTAAACCTCCATAGTTTTAGAAAATTATTATTGGGTTAACTTCTTTTTAATACCATATGTTACAAATGCCTAAAGTGATCTAAAATGCCTAAAGTGCCTAAAATTCAGGAATCGCTCCGCTCTGTCTTTTTATATTAAATGATAGAATTCCACAACTTTAGTCACTTTAGATCACTTTTAACTTTAGATCACTTTGATTTATTGAAATGTTAAGTTAAATAGTTAACCATTTAACAAATAAACCAATCAACTTTTATAAGTATTGATCGGAAGTGAGTAACCCATCTCCCGAAAGGCTTCTTTGGCGACGACAAAGAAATCTTCGATATCCTTGTGGGTAATTATCCCCAGGTTGCAAAGCCTGAAGGTCTGCAATCCGAACATTTTACCCGGATAAATCGTAAATCCACGCTCGTAACAATAGTCGTGCAGCTTAAAGAAATCAAACTTATCATCTTCAGGCGCCTTGACGGTAACCACCAGATGCCCCTGAATCTCCTTGTCGATAACGGTATCGAGCCCGATTTCTTCCAACCCCTTGTGGATGGCTTCCCAGCATTTGGTGAGACGCTCCCAGCGGACCTGCTCCCCTTCTTCCCAATATTCCTTGATGGCCTGGTTTAAGGCATAGATAACCTGTACCGGTGGCGTAAAATGCATCTCGCCGACGCGTTCAAAAAAATCATACTGCATATAAAGATTGCAGTAATAGGATCTTTTGGGATAGTTTTTGGACTTTTCGATTTCTTCGATTTTGCCGATGGTCCAGGACACACCCGTCATGCCGGCGAGTCCTTTTTGAGCCGAAGACATACAGAAGTCGATGTTATCTTTTTCAATATCAATCGGAATCAGGCCATAGGTCGAAATGGTGTCTGCAATGAATACACAGCCATTGTCGTGGGCTATTTTTCCGATTTCCCGAACCGGATTTAAAACCCCGGTACCGGTTTCATGGTGAACGGTCGCCACCACGGCAATATCTTTATCCTTTTCCAGGGTCTCCCGCAATACTTTCAGATCCGGCAATCCGGTGGTTGGAAACTGAAGATCGACGCAGGGAATATGATAATGTTCGGCGATCTCAACCATTCTGCTGGAATAGGCGCCGTTGTTCACAATGCAAATCTTTTTGTTCTCAGGGACGAGCGAGTTCACCAGAACATCCTCAATAACGGTTCCCGAACCGGCAAAAAGCACGGCAGAGTATTTTTGCGGATCTCCGTGAACCACCTTCACCAATTCTTTTCGGACTTCGTTCATGATTTCAACGAATTCCTGCTCCCGGGGACAAATATCCGGAACCACCTGGGCATATTTAACCGCATCGGTGGTGGTGGCGGGTCCCGGATTCAATAAAATATTCCGTTTGATGGGTGTTACGACTTCCATAATACACTCCTTAATAGGATGTCTAAAGTGAGCTTGTGTATGGTTTCAGGTTTCAGTGTTTGGGACTTCGCCCTTCGGGCTTCGACCCCACAGGCAGGTTTCAGCTTCTGTATTTCGGGCTCTGACACCTGACACCCGACACCTGAAACCATATCTAACACATTTCCCCCTCAAATTTTGCCGGCTACTGCAGCTAATTTGAATCGGTTATTTCATCTTCCGTTTACGTGGATCTTCGATTTCTTCGTGAATCGCCCAGCCGCTGCCTTTCAGTTTTTGTTTGTCCTCCAGGGCATCTTTCCACTCTTGCGGCGTACGGTGGATTCCGGGCCGCACGGTTTTCTTGCGCTCCTCCAAAGTGGGCACCGGTCGATCCTCGGGGCCATCATACATTTCCTTGGGAGTCAACGTCTGTCCCAATCTCTGGTGGCCTTCGCGTTCCACTTCTTCACAGTAATGCGCTCCGGCGCCAAAGGCGCGCGTCACGGCCAGCACCGCCCAGGTCGATTCCGGTGAAAAACCTAAATCCAGCATGACGGCGCCGGTGGCACCAAGCATATCGATATCGACCGGCTCTTTGCTGGCCTCCTGAGCTGCTTTGACCACCTCTTTCATCAGGGCAATGTAGTTGCCGGCCACGCCCAGTTTTTCTGCGCGAGCCAGCATACGCTTGGCGGCCGGATCCTTGAGCATTAATCCGGAAACACCCAGGGCTTCATCATTTATATTTTCCGCCACCAACTCCTGTGCAATCTGTGCCAAACTTTTGCCTTCTTCCTCGGCTTTGGCCAAATATTTATCTAACATGGTGCCAAAGGCACAATAGGCCCCGTAGGCATGGCCAAAGGCCAATATGGAACCACCGGCGGCCTGGGTCAGATAGGTCTTGCCGCTGCCAATGATTCGCGACATGGCTGCCGGAGCAGACAGACCGTCTTCCAATGATAAAATCATCACATAATTTAACATCTTGGCTTCTTCGATCAAAGGGATTCTGGCCTGGAAATCGATAAATATCACATCCCCAATGCCATATCCGGCCTCCACCAGTTCGGTGGTATCATAGCCGCGGGTGACGATACGGTGTATGTTTTTATAAGATACCTCAGACACCCAGCGAAAGGGTTCCCGTTTGGTGTCCGGCGCAACCGTGCCAAATTCTCTGTTTTTGTAATCATATCTTAGTCTCGGATCGTCTAAAGAGCCCATTTCTTATATTCTCCTTCTTCTTTTTGTTTTCTGGCATATTCCTGTCGTTCTTCCTGGCTGGGTACGGGCCGGTCATCGGGACCAATATACTTGATCATGGTCAAATCCAGCATCTGCACCATCGGCTCGCGTTTGGAGGCCGCCCAGGCATGGCCTTTTTTCATGGTAAAAATCGCATGCGCCGCACAGCTAAACCCGCGGCATACGCAACCGATACACCAGGCGGCATTGGGTGAAAACCCCAGTTCGGCCAGGGCCGTATTGCCGGCACCGATCATGTTGACCGCCACATAGGAGCGCCCTTCCTGCTCTCGACGCTCATTAAAGCGATCTTCAATGGCACGCTGCAACTCCAGATAGACGCCACCGACCCCCAGTTCCTCATGTTTGATATGGGTAGGTTCGGCCCGCGGATCACCGTCGGTGTGCTGGGGTTGACCCAGACCCATTACCGGCATGCCCGCATCCATGTGTTCATCGACTAAAATCTTGCCCATTTCCTTCAGTGAAATGCCCTCCACCCGTGCACGTTCTATGTACTTGTGCAACATGTAACCATGTGCCGCCCCCGGACCGTGGGCGCCGCCAAAGGTCATCACCGATGCGGCTACGGCTGCCGGAAGATAGGGCCTGCCGGTGATCACCGCGATGGCCGAGGCTGCCGATGGGGACATGGAATGCTCTAAAAACTCCGCGGTTTCGTATTGCAGCATTTCTTCTTCTTCCTCGGTGGGGATGCGACCCTGAAACAATACGAACAGCGCATCGCAAAACGAATAGCCCTCTTCTGCCATGTCGCTCAAATTATACCCGCGCAGAACAGTCTCTTCTTCGGTCTTGTACGCGATGGCAGTCTTTCTGCCAAAAAAAGGCTCTCTTTCCATTCTTTTACCTCCTATCCTATTCGTTGGATTTAATCTTAAATTATTGCGGACAATTGAATTTTAATTCAATTGAAGTATAAGTCAAAATAATAATTATCATAATTTTCATAATTAAAAGTTATTGTTACTGACCGGATGTTACGGCAAAGCTCACTTGCTAAAACCAATAAAAATAACCCCCATAGTAACCAAAATGGCCCCCACCAGTTTTTGGCTGGCGTGTTTTTCACGCAGCCAGTGAATGCCGAAAAGTGAACTAAATATGATGCTCACATTTCTGACGGCCACCACATAGCTCACCGGACTCATCCGCATGGCAAACAAAATCGACATGTAGGTAAAAGTCACCAAAAAACCAGCCGCCAGAATACCCTTGGTATTTAATTGCCACTCCTTTTTAACTTCCGCCCGCCAGCGATAAAAAATAAATGGCGTCAGCAGCAGCCAGACGCCGACAAACATGAGATAGATGTATACCGGCGGGTAGACAATACCCACCCCGACCTTATCCACCACGGAGCCGATTCCATTGCTCACTCCGGTCGACAAAGCCCACAGTGAGGCCCCACCCCGTAAAGCCAAAACTGGTTCGAGAAATGACTGCCGGGAAAAAGATCGTAAATGGACAACATAGATGCCAAATACCACCAGAATAATACCGGAAATACCGCTGCCGGAGAGTTTTTCGTGAATCAAAATTATGGCAAGAAAGGTCACAAA
>JASFPE010000354.1:0-6250 GCA_050116155.1 Desulfobacterales bacterium | reverse complement strand
TCTGTTGGTTGTTCTTTCAATGTATTTACGGGAACTGAATCCCTCTGAACCGATGATCTTTACAACCACTCTGTCCCCCGACACTCGCAATCGTTTCCAAAGCTCTCATCGGGGCTCCCTGCTTGTGTAAAACAATACTCTGGTAATTATGGCAAGAAAGCTTAAATGACTATAAAAGAAAAATATCGCTTCTGCAAGCAGGACTTGAATAATCAGCGGGAAGTGGGTTGGCCAGAAAAACTTATTTATTCAATAATATCTGTAGATCATTAAATATTCGATTCAAGAAACTCTTCTCAGCCTGATGGAAGTCGGTTTGCATAAGCGCGTAGGCTGATCTAAGATGTCCTATGAATAGTTTGATATACTCTCTGGTCTGCTTTGTTTCCAGATGGTATTTTGTTTGAATGATATGCAAAAGGCCGTGCACCTCGTTCTGAACAGACGGGCACGCAAACCGGTCACCGATCTGCCTGGTTTCTAAGAATTGATCAATTCCGAAATATTTTAAAATTGTCGCAATTCCGATGCAACCATGCCGCAGGGTTACAATAAAACGCGAAATATCTGGTTTGCTGCGGATTTGTGGGCGGCTGAAATTTCCTGCCGGAAAAGCCATTGTTTTCATCATTATCATGCGGTTGATAGAGGTAGCCTCTTCGCTGCCAAGAAAATCGCTTTTGCGTATGAGTCTGTATAGCCAGGTGAAAAAGTGGTCAAATGCAGCGCTGTTTTCGAGATTTTCAGGCGGGCATCTGAGAGTTTTCCAAAACAGCGCCGAGTAGCCATAAAATAACAATTTCATTAATTGATCCGGTGGATGGTGACTGTCGGCAAATTTAAGGGAAAAATTACCCATAAATTCCACTGCAATTCGACTGAACAGCTTTAAACTCGATTCCCGGGTTTCGCTGTCAATGGTTTTCAAATACACCGGCAAATAGCGGCACTGCTCTTTTTTCAGGAAACGAAAAACTCGCGGCAGAATTATCCAGGGAGTGGCGATTTCATCTAATAAATCAAAGAGGTTTTCCGGAGAAGCGTTATCTTTCATGGTTCCCGGGATGGTTTGCGGCAGTGCTCCTGAGGACGGGGGAAACATTTTATTGTTTTTACGAGCTTTAGATTCAAGTCCCTGTCGTACCTCCTCAATTTGTTGATTGATCAGCGGATGAAAAGCTAAAATTTTTTCATTTAGCGGTCCCATTAATTTCCAAGAGGATGGCGCAATTTTAAAAAGCACTTTTGAAAAGGGCTCATAAAATCCGATGCGACGGAGGGTTGGAAGAAAGCTGTGGTCCAGCATTTGATCCAACCATCTTGGAAGTTTTTTTAAGGTCAGAGATTCTATAATTTTCGAGTATCGGTAGCGAGCGCTTTTTTCCAATGCCAGGAGCCGGTCGTCAAATTCCGCTCCAGACCCCAAACCATAAACCGTTGATGGTTTATCTGAACTTGTCTTTGGCATAAGGAGGTGGTAGCCTGCAGACCGGACGCTTCGGAAACTCGGTACTCTTTTATTGAGACAGTAGTTTTCATAACGAATCACTTTGCAAGGACTCATTGCAGTCATCAAGTTTCTGCCTTTCATTATTTTAAGGCCGTGCTGAAGACTCCCATTGATGGGACAGTGCCGAAATATGCATCCATTGGCTTTCACTCTTCCAATGAGGGGTGGTTTGGAATTCTCGATTCAGAAAATCAGGCAGGTGCAGCTCCAGGGTTGGAAAAGTGACGTTGCGATTAGTTTATACCACATTGTGTCAGTTTAAAAATTTGACTTAAATCAAATACGGACGAGAAAAAGTTAAGTATAGTACCCGATTCTCAATTATTCTGAATGCAGTAAAATTGTTTCAAATAGATCAGAATCTCGATTGATTTTATCAAGATTATGATTAATTCGACTTTTTAATAATTCCAGATGAAACCAAAGAACTTCATGGTTAAACGAAAATATTTTTAGCCAAAGGAGGATGTAAATGTTTTGTTATCAGTGCGAACAAACTGCTAAAGGGGAAGGGTGCACCAAAATCGGCGTTTGTGGAAAACAGCCGGATGTTGCCGCCCTTCAGGATCTTTTGAACTATATCGTCAAAGGGCTGTCGCAGGTGGCGGTTGAAGGCCGTAAAGTTGGGGTCAACGATCAGGAAATCAATCAATTTACCAGTAAGGCCATTTTCTCAACGTTGACAAACGTGGATTTTGATCCTGAACGATTTGTTGACCTTATCAACCAAGCCGTAGAGAAACGAGATGCATTGAAGGAAAAAGTTAAAGCCGCGGGAGGCAATATCGATTTTGGCGAAGGTCCCTCAACATTCAAACCCGAATCGATCTCCGAGGCCCTGGTGGCCCAGGGTGAGAAGGTTGGAATCCTGTCGGATCCGGATATCAACGCCGATATCCTCTCGTTACGTGAATTGCTGATTTACGGCATACGTGGAATGGCTGCCTATGCAGACCATGCAGCCATTTTGGGTAAAGAAGATGACAGCGTATATGCCTTTATGCAGGAAGGTATGGCATCTACCCTCGAAAAAGATCTGACCGTCGATGACTATATTGGTCTGGTGATGAAATGCGGTGAAGTCAACTTAAAGACTATGGAACTCCTGGATGCGGCCAATACAGGCACATACGGCCATCCCGTGCCCACCGCAGTGCCCGTTGGCGCCAAAGCAGGCAAGGCCATTCTGCTATCCGGTCATGACCTTAAAGATCTGGAAGAAATTTTGAAACAAACCGAGGGTAAGGGTATCAATATTTACACCCACGGGGAAATGCTTCCCTGCCATGGATATCCAGAACTCAAAAAGTATTCTCATTTTTACGGCCATTACGGCACTGCCTGGCAGAACCAGGCCAAAGAATTCGATGCATTTCCCGGGGCGATTTTAATGACTACCAATTGTATCCAAAAGCCGAGAGATTCTTACAAGGATCGCATATTCACCACCGGGTTGGTGGGATGGCCGGGTGTCCGTCATATAGCCGACAAAGATTTTACGCCGGTAATCGAGAAGGCTTTAGAATTGCCCGGTTTCACAGAGGATCAAAACGACAAACAGGTAATGGTCGGTTTTGCCCGCAACGCAGTGATGGGTGTGGCCGATCAGGTCATTGAAGCCGTTAAAAACAAGGCAATCCGGCATTTTTTTCTGGTTGGTGGTTGCGACGGCGCCAAGCCCGGCCGTGATTATTACACCAAATTTGTCGAACAAATTCCCGATGACTGCGTCGTCTTGACCCTGGCCTGCGGCAAGTTTCGTTTTTTTGATAAGGATCTCGGAGACATTGGCGGCATTCCGCGACTGCTGGATGTCGGACAGTGCAATGATGCCTATTCGGCCATTAAGATTGCCTCGGCGTTGGCCGATGCCTTCGAATGTGAAGTCAACGATCTGCCGCTGTCCATGATTCTTTCTTGGTATGAGCAGAAAGCCTGTGCAATTCTGCTAACCCTGCTCTATCTCGGGATAAAGGACATCCGACTGGGACCCAGCCTGCCGGCATTTATCTCTCCCAATGTTTTTAATGTTCTGGTGGACAAGTTCAACATTATGCCCATTAAAACACCGGAAGAAGATTTACAGGCCATCCTGGGATAATCTGAAAATTAGACGGTGATCAGCCATCATTCGTGGTGGCTGATCACCCAATCCCCCGATCTGCTGTGCATGCTAAAATTTATCAATCCTCATAAATTTTAACATAGGTATATGCAAGCCACAATTTCACTGAATTGTGGTAGCGGCTATGTACCTGAAATAGCACAATTTTGTTTATTGCGTTATCATATCCATCAAATGCTTAACCCCTCCAAATTCCATGTTCTGGTGTGCTATCTAAACTAATCGATTAAGCTTTTTTCTATTGATGCGTCGATGTAAATTTATTATGACGAATCACCAGCTGATCTCATAACATACTGGATGATCAAAAAATTGAAATGGAGTATGCTGCGTGTAACGAAGGATACCGACTGTGGATACTTTATAATGAAAGCATTGCAGGCCAAAACGACTTTTCCCTTAGGTGGATATCACCGCAAACTGCTGCGGGTGGATCTCACACAAGGGATGAGCCGATCCGAAGACATTCCAGCCGATATCCTACGATCTTATATCGGTGGCACCGGACTTGGAGTCTATCTGCTATATTCTGAAGTTTTACCCCGTACGGCGCCGTTTGCATCCGAAAACAAGTTGATTTTCGCTACAGGTCCTTTGACCGGAACGCTGGTGCCTGGATCCGGGACCTATACGGTGCTTTCGAAAAGCCCTTTGACGGGCTTTGCGGCTGCCGCCCAGGCCAATGGATATCTCGGGGCACGCCTGAAGGCTGCCGGCTACGATGCCGTGGTTGTGGAGGGGTGTTCACCCGAACCGGTATACCTGCATATCCATCAGGAAAACGTCGCGCTGCTGCCGGCGGATTTTTTGAAGGCCAAGGGGGTATTTGAATCCGAACGCGTGTTGCGGGCACGCCACGGCGAAAAGGGATTTGAACGCCGCATCAGCATAGCAGCCATCGGTCCTGCGGGTGAACATAGTGTGCGGTTTGCTGGTATTTGCAGCGACAGAGGGCATATGGTGGCTTCCGGTGGTCTGGGAGCCGTGATGGGATCGAAAAATCTCAAGGCGCTGGTGGTGGAAGGGGACGGTCCCGTCCCCCTTCATCCGGAGCGGGTCGATGATTTTAAAGCGGCAGTTTTAACCTGGCGGGATGAGGCCCGGGCTACGGGACTGGGCAAAACCGTTCATGAAAAAGGAACACAGGGTCTGTTCAGAGCTTATCACGATAAAGGTTGGGTGCCGGTAAAGAATTTGACCACCAACCGGCTGCCCGATGAAGCGCTCCGGCAATTGGACTGGGCTTACATACGCAATGAAATTTATGAGAAGGTTCCCCGGGCCTGCCAGGCCTGTACCTTTAATCATTGTCATACGGTTCGGGTTCGCAAAGGCCGCTACAAGGGTTTTGTGGGAGAGGAACCGGAATATGAAATTTTTGCAGGCTTCGGGTCGAACTGGGGGATTCACGACCCGGGAGCCATCACCATGCTCAACCATTTGAACGATGATCTCGGCATGGATGCCAAAGAAGTCAGTTTCTTGATCAGCATGCTGATGGAGGGGTTTGAAAAAGGGGAAATTAGCGCAGATGAGCTGGATGGCATCGAACTGACCTGGGGCAATACTGATGCGGTGGAAAAGATCTTGAAAAAGATCAGCCACAGAGACGGCATCGGCAATTTACTGGCAGACGGGGTAATGCGTGCCGCCACAGCTCTGGGGGATGAGTTCGATAACATGGCCGTTTATGTCAAACAGGGCAACGCACCCCATATTCATGATTCCCGCACCCGCTGGGGGACGCTTTTCACCCAGGCAATATCCAATACGGGCAGTCAGGAAGGCATGGATATGACCAGCCGGGCAAATCCGGAACTGGGATTTTCCGAACCGACCCGTGATCCGGATGAATACGTGGCTTACGTTCAATCCAAAACCGGACCCAAACGCCAGTTCGAGGAATGCTTGGTGTTTTGCTACTTTCAGGCCTGCAGCCTGAAAAACATGGTGCACACCCTGAACGTTTTAACGGGCTGGGATCTTTCCATTGAAGATTGCCTGGTGGTCGGGGAGCGGGTGATCAACTTGTTGCGGATGTACAGCATCCGTGAGGGGCTAACCATGGAAGATGACCGTTATTCCCATCGCCTCGGCGAAAGTCCTGTTGATGGAAGTGGAAAGGGGAAAAGCATGAATCCCACATTCGATCAGGTGAGGGCCACGTATTATCAAACCATGGGATGGGACGAAAATGGAGTGCCGACCCCTGAGACATTGAAAAGGCTCGATCTGACGTTCACTTTGGTTTAGCCCGTTGGCCCGTTGCCCGTTTGCCGGGATCGAAAACGTAAAAAAGGTAAGATTCCGTTTTGAACGGGCTCAACTGGCTAACGGGAAACGGGCAAACCTTGTTATAGTGAGGCCCTCGAACGCAACCTGGGGCTTTGAAACTACTTGTAAAGAAAGATATTTATGGAACAGTTAAAAATCAATCCGGAAGATTGCATTGGATGCAGAAGTTGTGAATTGGCCTGTACCCTTGAAAATAATGGGATCATGGCGACGGGGCATTCACGCATTGCTGTGATCAGTTTCGTGGAGAGCCGTGTATACGGGCTGCCCTATCACTTCCCGACCACCTGCCGGCAGTGCGAAGACGCACCCTGTCTGAC
>JASFPE010000353.1:0-6261 GCA_050116155.1 Desulfobacterales bacterium | reverse complement strand
AGCGCTCAAATTCTGTCTGTCATGCCGGAGTCGATCCGGCATCCAGTAACGTAATAGTCTGAAAAAGCACTGGATAGCGCTAAAGCTTCACTTCGTGCCCGGGTCAAGCCCGGAATGACAAAAACAGCAAATGCGTGGTTTTGCTAATTGCGACACAGTCTCGGGAGCGGGAATCCAGTGACATCAATGCCTCAAAATGCACCAAAAGTAATTGTGGGAGCTAATTATCGGATGACCAAATTATTGACCTTACATCCACCGCCTTTTCTATCAAACCATACTTCAAGGCAAAATCGGCAAACCGTTGCCAGCCTAACATATCCAGTTTCTGACTGTGGGCATAATAGGGCAGAGTTAGTTTAAACGCATCAGATTCGGTTTTACGATCCGCTTCGGGTACCTCTTCAAAATAATACTCAAGTGCTTTTTGAGGATGGGCACGTGCGTATTTGATTGCCCGATCAACAATTTGCCTGATTTTCAAAAAGGCTCCCTGACGGTTTTGCATGGTTTTATTGCTGGTGACAAATATCAATTCGTCATAATCGGGTATTCCCCACTTCTCGAGCTCAAAGTATCCAACTTCATATCCTTTATGAGCCATTGTAACGGTTTCATAAGTTTTAAAAGGCCCCATTACGGCATCTACTTTTCCAGCCGTCAACGATTGGACTATGGAAAAACCGACATTTATCGATGCATACCGTTCAATACCATTGAGTTTTGCAAAGGCATCCAGGAGAACATCCATCAGGCCGGGAACCGTATAGCCGATCTTTTTGCCTTCCAGGTCTTTGGGAGTTTCAATCCCTTTGCCTTTTAAAAAGAGCAGTGTGGTCAGTGGATGTTCGATCAGGCGTCCGAAAGCAACAATGTCAAGCCCTCGAGCGGCAGCAATAATCGATTGCGGTTCGTAGGATATGGCTATATCCACATTTCCGGCAGCTGCCAGCTTTAGCGCATCAGATGTCTCCGACGGGCTTATGATGTCTATCTCAAGCCCCGCTTCTGAAAAAAAACCCTGATGTCTCGCCACATATACAGGCAAATGATCCACGTTGGGGAACCAATCAAGCATGAGTGTAAATTTTTGCGCAGCAAGGATGGAAGAACCGATAGGGGAGATAATAAACATCAGTAGAAAAATTAAGGTTATTTTTTTTATCATTTTATCTCCTTTCCTTTTGTCTGGTTTCGGGTTTCGGCTTTAAGGTTTCAGGTGTCGGGTGTCAGAAAAGGCTGGAAGAAAAATTTAGGTATTTAGGAATTCAGGAATTGACGGAAAGGACTAAGGTGATCATTCATTCCTATATTATCGTTTCTTTAATTCCTAAATTCGCAATCCCTAAATTATTTACCCTGACACCCGACACCTGACACCTGCTTATTCATGACACCTGAAACCTTATTGTACTTGAAACCTAAACACTACTTATTCCTGAAGGTGTACGTAATGCTAGGTCGTTAGATGCTTCCAGGTGATCACCCTTTTTTCCAAAAACCCGACAAAAACCCAAAGGCCAAGCCCCATTGCCGACAGCCATAGAATTGCAGCGAACACCATATCCACTCGCAGCCGCGCATTTGACTGGATCATGAGATAGCCGAGACCCTGCTGTGCTCCCACCCATTCACCAATCACTGCACCAATGGTAGCTACGGACACGCCAACTTTCAGTCCGGCAAAAAAATGAGGCAGGGCCCACAACCAATATAACATACGCATAGTTTGCCAGAAACCCGCCCCCATTAATTGAAAAAGTATACGGTATTCCCGATCGCAGCTCTTAAAGCCTTCCAACAGATTTACGGTGATGGGGAAAAAGATAATTACTGCGGCCATCAAAACCTTGCTGGCAATACCGTATCCAAGCCAAACCACCAACAATGGAGCAATGGCAAATACGGGCACCGCCTGCGAAGCGACGAGAAACGGCGCAATGGCATTCTCGACCGAAGGATGGGCGAACATGACCATAGATAAAGGTATGGCAATCATCAATGAAATTAAAATTCCGAGCAACACCTCCAGCGCGGTCACGCCCGCATGCGGCAGCAATATGGCAGCTTGAGAAACCGCAACTACCATAATGAGCGAGGGCGGGGGTAAAATAAAATCCGGGATGTCCAGGCTTTTACACGTCAACTCCCAGGTCATAAGAATTAACGCAACCCCGGCAAGCGAAACAATGCGTGGCCGGTTCATATCTTCAACTCCTCCTGCAGACGCTGTAGCACATGCTCCTTGATCTCAATTAAAACAGGATCACTGATATGGCGGGGTTTCGGGCCATTTAGGGTGAATCGTTCCAGAACTTTCATGGGCAATCGGCTCAGAACCAGGACCTCATCCGCCAGGATCAATGCTTCTTCAATGTCATGGGTAATCATCAAAAGGCTTCTATTGAATTCGCTCTGAAGCAGCAAAAGCAATGATTGTAAACTCCTGCGGGTTATGGCATCAAGTGCCGATAGGGGTTCATCCAAAAGAACCAGTTCGTGTTCAAACATCAGCGTTCGGACCAGCGCACAACGCTGTCGCATGCCCCCGGATATTTCTCCCGGAAGATAGGCTTCAAAGCCTTCCAATCCGAGTCGTTTGAAAAGATTCAAGGCCTTGGCTGTGGCGGCAGACAGATCCTGTCCGGATATTTTTACCGGTAGCAGGGCATTGTCCAGCAACGAAAACCACGGCAGCAATAAATCCTTTTGCTGCATATAGGCAGATTTTTTTCCCAGATGCGGCACAGTTTCACCGAGCCAGGAAATTTTTCCTTCATTTCTGGATACAACCCCGGTCATTACATCAAATAAGGTGCTTTTACCGCATCCTGATGGGCCAATGAGGATGGTAAAACCTTTGCGGGGGACAGAAAGATCAAAATCTTCAAAAACGGATAATTCGCCAAAACGTTTCGTTAGGTGTGACACGTGCAACATGCGAAGATCCCTCCGCAATGGAGTTCTGCCGGAGGAAAGGGAGGTGTTACGGTCGGATCACGGTAAGTTCCCTACGCCGGCATTATCCGGATCAGGTTCCAGGGGTCGAAGCGCATGCCTCCTCTCAGCCGGGAATTTCCGGCTCCCCCATCATACGATTATCGATTCATAAATTCTTTGTCTCTTGAAATATCTGTTAATTCTCGTGACATTTTATTTTTATCAGAAAATAACCAATATTCCATTATTCCAACTGAGAGCAAAGCAATGTATTGTTGTGCTATCACCAGATTATTGGATTGTCAATCCTGCTTCAATCTTCAATATTCAATTTTTCTTGTTCGGTTTCTTCAGAATCGAGGCTATCCCGGTTGATTTCTTCGGAATGGGATTTCCAGGATTCACGGGTTTGTGTTTCCTGGGAGGTTTTCGGGCCCATCACCTGAATAAACGTTTTATCTCCGGCAGGGTTTGTATACATGTCATTTAAATTCTGAATATAGGCATTGGTATCCTCCAGTACTTTCGATAGACGTCGTTGGGTCCGCTTGCTCCAGCCGTAAGGTTGACGGTTTAAGATGCTCCGATACCAGCGGCTATTCTTTATAAGGGTCCGACGATAAAATGGATGCAATTCCGCATCTTTTATTTCGGCCACCATCTTTCTGATCAATGTCCTGGCCGTCCATCGACGAACGCTAAAATGGACATATCCGATAAACATCACCAGTATCACGCCGAGGGCAATCAAGGTATAGTTTCCACCGGGTAAGTTATCCAGAAATGGCAGGGTAATTGAGGATCCCGTCAGGTAACCGGCCCAGAAAAGCACACCCAGCGCCGCGCACAGCAGGCCACCAAAAATAATTCCATCCAGCCACAATACCTTACGTCTCCAATTCGCAATAAATCGGCGAATTCGAGGAACAATGTCCTGCTCCAGTAACTGTGCAGTCTCCTCCAGGATGCCCACAATCCGATAAGCCCGTTCTTCGCCAACCCGTTCGATCCGATCGAAAACTTCCCCTAAGTATGCATCTCGCTTGTTTTCGAGACGCAATCGCACAGCTTCGTCCTCAATCGCAATCGCGACTTCCGGTATATAGATGGCACAACAGCTGCCTGCGGTGAGTCCATACTGGGCTAAGGCTCGTTGCCATGCCGCAAACACTTCTTCGGTATTATCATCAAGGGCGGTATTGTCGATCTGGTTGAGAATATATATAAACTTATTGGCGTCACGACGGTCGATCGTGCGGCTTACCAGATGCTCAAGTGTATCACGCATTGAGCCGGTCTCGGGGTGGCGGGCGTCAAAAAAAACCAAAACGAGATCCGATAAATCAATGATATGATCGGTTATCCGCAGGGTTGACGTGCGCTGGGCATCGGCATCAAAACCGGGAGAGTCGATCAGTATTTTACCCCGCAGCATCTCACTCGGGCATGTTTTGAGTTGCAGGTAGGTATCGACGCGTTGCCCCTCTCCTTCGGCCACCTCTTCAATGGCCTGACTAATTTTATAAAATGGAAATCGTGGATCTGCATCCAGTGCCAAACCCGGAAGAACGCGCACTTTGTCGTCATTGGTAAAACAAATTACGGTGAACTTTTCATCCACCGCCTGGTTGCCGGTCGCCTGCAATTTCTGACGCAAATAATGGTTAATAAAGGTGGATTTTCCTGATGAATAAATCCCGAGAACGGATATTAGCGGCCACCACGACGTGCGTGTGGCGTGAGATTCTTCTTTATTGAAGTATCCCAACCGACGGCTTATCTGATCAAGCTCTCGAAAACTATCCACAACCCGTGAGAGAATCGGGTTTTCTTCTTTCAACCGTTTTTTTAACTCGCGCAACCTTTGGTTACTTTGACTGCCTTTGAACATTTTTAGACTCCATGTCTTTAATATTCATTTCATCAATTCAATATGATTAATAATTTGTTCTGTTGCCGCATATTGTCAAAGCTTAACCCGGATAAACGGATAAATGCCTAAATTGCCTAAAATGAACTAAAATGCCTAAAGTTAAGGCATTCTGTCTTTTTAATTTTTAAAATCGACAGAGCAAAGCGAAACCATAACTTTAGGCATTTTAGACATTTTAGACACTTTAGACACTTTCTTTTTATTTAGGCATATCTTTGAGCAGTTCTATTTTTGCATTAAAATACATTTTGCCACAAAATGCACGAAATAACTTGAGGGACTCTAAGTTTAGTTCAACCCGACCTAACTTGCAAGAATTTCGATAATAAGAATCAAATAAATTCTTAAGTATTTCATTTAAATACCGATAAACAACATGATGGGGTGTTACCACGGTCGGCAAATCAGATAGTTATTAAAATCTGCCATCATTGGAACTCAACCGCTTGAGGGAAAACCAGTGAGTTCGAATTTTAAACTCATTAAAAAATCCGATCCACGTACCTATTTTGAAACTCAGCAGGACAGTTTCCTGCTGGGAAAGTCTAAAAAATGCGAAATCGTCATCACCGATCCGCATGTTGCTGAAGTCCAGGCAAAAGTTGGGAAAAAAGATGAAAAATATTTCATCAAAAATGTGGGTAAGGACCCCATTCAGATTAATGGCCGTCCGGCAACGATTAAGGTTTTAGAAAATGGAGATGAAATTACCCTCGGTAAAACAAAATTTTTGTTCCAGCTTGCGAACACCAACGAGGAATTAGCCAAAACCGTTACTTTTGAAGCAAAAACCATGGTGATGAACTCACCGTCAAATGCATTCTCAGGTCCTCGCCTGGTTTGCACCAATTCCGCCGGCAAGAGTATGACTTATCCTCTCATAAAGGATAAAATTGTCATCGGTCGATCCGGTGAGGCAAATCTTAAATTGGTTCACCCCTTAGTTTCTCGCAAGCACTGCGTGATTGAAAAACAAAATGATGCGTTTAAGGTTCGAAATATCAGTACCACCAATCCCATTTATGTAAATCATCAGGGAATTTCAGAAAAACGCCTGTATCATGGAGATCAACTTAAAATAGGTACGTTTGCCCTTACCTATCTCTCAGACCGGCCCGAAGACGTCAAAACGGTAAAAATGAGGGTTGAAACTAAAAATAAGCGCAGCGGCTGGAGTCTGTGGATAGCCATGGTGTTGTTGTTGACGCTCGGTGGCTATTTTGTTTATCTGCATGCCTATGCCCCCTGGAAAACGAATCAAACCCTTCAAGCCGTTGCCCAGCAAATTGAAACTGAAAAATACGTATCGGCCCGAAAAACCCTGATGCACCTTTTAACATCAAATCTTTCACCGGATAATGCTCAGGAAGCAAGAGAGTTACTTGCAC
>JASFPE010000352.1:0-6295 GCA_050116155.1 Desulfobacterales bacterium | reverse complement strand
AAAACAATCATCGCTATAGGCGTTGAGAGATGAAACGTGGAAAAACGAATGGGTCGCATTCGTCTGCATGTAGCGCTGGATTGCTCGGCATATTCATTAGAAACATTCATCCTTGACAATGTTGAAGCTGGCAGCACAATTGCTACCGATTCATGGAAAAGCTACAATTTTATTGAAGATGCTCAGTGTGCCCATGAAAAATCGAACCAATGCAGTTGCAAGGACAACGAAAACCTGTACGGAGTTCATTTGGTTACTTCTTTGGTTAAAAGGCTCATACGTGGAACCTTTCAAGGGCGTTTTGAACCCAAATATCTTCAAAATTATCTTGATGAGTACGTGTTTCGTTTCAACCGCAGAAAGTCAAAGAGCATTGGTAAAAAATTTATGCGTATGGTCCAGCAAGTTGTAAAATCGGCCAAGGTCACCGATTCGCAAATAATGTGGGATATGGACCCAATTTCTGAATTCTTCGCAACTTGAGCTTTATAGAGAACCACATAATAAATTTTACTACCATTGCCGCGAAGCGGCAGATGGTATTGCTTTGCCGCTGTCTCCCGGCAAAGCAATAAATTAAACGTCTCTGTGCTCTCTGTGCCTCTGTGGTGAATAAAACATTCTTGGCGTAAGAGTCTCCAATTTTTTATTACAAGTTCGTAATTCAAATCCTATCCAATTTGCACTATTTAATACATATTCCACTGCTTATCTACTACCTGCCAATTTATTTGATTAAATTTCAATAACTTAAATTTATTCCCGATTTACCACAAATGGCATCCATTTTGCTCTAATATAATTCACCACAGACCCGCCCGCTTCGTCTGAGTCCGCCTGAGGCGAAGCGGGCGGGTCTGTGGTGAATTAACAAACACGAAAAAGGCAAACCATCCGAAAGGGTGGGACGCAAAGCCACTGGTCCACCTTCGCCGAAGGCTTCGGTGGACAGGCCTATTATCTCAAGGGCTTGTCCGCCATAGCTTCATGCGACGGCGGACAGCAGGGTTGCCGTGTAGAAAGCAGCACCTTTTCTAAAGGGCTGCGCTTTGCGCGGCTTATCACAAAGCAGATGAAGGTGCTGCAATGAAAAAAAATAATCATAAAGACATTTCCCGAGTCGAAAGCCTTTCTTTAGCTCAGGCAATCCTTTTCGCTGCCGTCATCCTGGCATTATTTTTTATTCCCTTTCTGGCCTATAGTGCCGATGTTAGCCTGGCCTGGGATGCCAATTCCGAACCGGATCTTGACGGATATAAAGTCTATTATGGAACATCGAGCCGCAATTATACGGCCAGCGTGGATGTCGGCAATACCACCGAATATACGCTGACCGGACTCACCGAAGGAACCACCTATTATTTTGCAGCCACCGCATACGACACCTTGAATAATGAGAGCAGTTACTCCGCAGAGATCGTGCATACCATTAACGTGATCACCCATACGATCACGGCCTCTGCCGGTTCCAACGGCAGCATTTCGCCTTCGGGAACCGTCACCGTCAACCAGGGAGACAACCAGTCCTTTTCAATCACGCCCGATCAAAACTATCATGTGGACGACGTCCTAGTAGATGGATTATCCATGGGAGCCGTAAGCTCTTACACCTTTGTCGACGTAACCGGCAATCATAGCATTACGGCCAGTTTCGAACTGGATAACCAGCGGCCCATCGCCGACGCCGGTCCCAATCAGACCGTCACCGAAAGCGCCCTGGTCAGCTTAAATGGAAGCAACTCCAGTGATCCAGGTGGCAGCATTGTCGACTATGAATGGGAGCAGACGGCCGGTATACCTGTAGCACTGGCAAATTCAGATTCGGCTCAGGCAACCTTTACGGCTCCCAATGTGAGCTTTGCCGGTGAAACGTTGACCTTTAGACTGACGGTCACCGACAATGGTGGCCTGCAAGATGTTGATTATTGCTCGATATTCGTCACCAAAGACTCGATTGACGACAGCGATGGTGATGGTGTTGCCGATGACGAGGATGCGTTTCCATTTGATCCGGATGAATGGTTGGACACGGATAATGACGGAACCGGCAACAACGCCGATGACGATGATGACGATGACGGCATCCCGGATGACTGGGAGATCCAGTATGGATTGGATCCATTACAAAATGACGCCGATGAAGACCCCGATGGCGACGGTGTCAGCAACATCGATGAATATAACACCGGCACAGATCCAACCCAGGACGATTATAATACAATGCCGGAACGTCCTGTTATTCTGACACCGGAAAACAACGATGTGGTTTCCATGACACCGGAGTTTCAGGCCGCGGAATTTTATGATGCGGACAACGGGGATCTGCACCGAAAATCCCAGTGGCAAATATTTGATGAACTCAGCGACACCCTGGTATTTAATATCGAATCGCCATCTTCGCTGATCGCTCTTGCGGTACCGAAACTTATCCTGGATGAAAACACCGGCTATTATGTGAAAGTCCGTTATTTTGACAACCACGGCGGCGCCTCCGAATGGTCCCAGCCCGTCATGTTCATGACGGATATCAACGCTGAAGACGCCGACGGCAACGGCATCCCGGATCATCAAGAGCTGGAAAGACCGACCGATATGGATAAAGACGGAACGCCGGATTCTGAACAGGACGATATCAAATGCCTGAGCGCCGAAGGGCAAACCACCTACGTTGGTGTTAGTATTAAGGGCAGCCCGACCGTGCTGGCTATTGATTCGGTTTTTTCCGAAGATCCCGGTGATTTATTGGCGCAATCTGATGCGAGCGATAAGCCGGATTCCATGCCCTTTAGCCTGATCCACTTCAAACTGCTGCTAAACGCTCCGGGGGATGAAGCCGAGGTGACAGTCTATCTTTCGGAAGAGGCTCCCGAAGGCAGCAGATTGTATAAATACGATCCCATTGAGGACATCTGGCATGATTATTCCGATTATGCTGAAATCGGTCCGCTTGGAAAATCCTTTACCCTGACCCTGAAGGACGGTGGATTCGGCGATACCGACGGCAGCGAAAACGGAATTATTATCGATCCCACCGGAATTGGTGCTGTCACCGCCACTACCGCTCCGGTAGCTCCGGTAGCTCCGGTAGACAGCGGTGATGAGTTTGACAATGATCTGGAAGAGTTCCTTGACGGTCTTAATGTCAGCTGCTTTATTTCGACTGCTGCCTATCAATCCAGCAATCCGCAACCGTCGGACGTATGGCGTGAGATCCGGGGTCGGGAGCTGGCGATTTTCTTTGTCATGTTGCTGCTGTATTATGCCGTAAAAGCCTTGGCCAGGAAAATACGGTGGGGTCACAGATATATAAAAATTGAATAAACCCAGAAAAGGTTTCAAGACGCCAACAAAAGTATTAGGTTAGAGGTCGGAGGTTTGAGGCAAAACAAAGGTCCACGGTGAGAGCAGAAGAAATCGCCCGCACAGATCGTGGCTGGAAGCCACTCCCACTTTTTTCAGGAGCCATCATATTTCTCTCAATCAATTTCTTATTAAGTAGTGTGGGAGCGGCATCTTGCCGCGATAAATTAGCATTTTGAAGCGAATTGCAACACAGCCGGCGGACAGGATCATACAGAATTCGGAATTTGGATTTTGAAAGATGGAATTTTTCGAGAGAAAAATAATACAATAAACTGGTTCAGAGGCCTTAGGTCTTGTTCGAAGGTAAGGCGTAAGTCGACGAAAAAGCGGAGCTATACGAAGTCGTACACGAAGTACGTGAGCATTTTGGATCGGAGCACAACGCGGCCAGCGGGCAAGAGATGAGTGTTCTGAAACCAGTTTTAACGGTGCTTGCGCCAGCGCGAATGCTTGATCCCCAGCTTCTTAATGCGGTAATTCAGTGCCCGGGGTGTGATGCCGAGCTCTTTGGCGGCGTCTTTTTGAATCCACAAATTTTTTTCCAGCGCCTGATAGATCAGGTTTTTTTCCTGGCTTTTTGAGAGTCTTAGCGACTGCGGTGCCTTTTCCGGAGGGGATTTAACATTGATCTTCGGTAAAGATACATTTTCCTTCTGGATCACCGAACCATCCGCCAGCAAAATAGCCCTTTCAATGGCGTTGGACATTTCACGAATATTTCCCGGCCAGGAATAATCTTGAAACAGTTCGATGACGTCGGATGAGAATGCTTCCACATGCTTTCTCACCGAACGACTCAGCTTATCCATAAGATACTCAGCCAACGGTTTGATGCATTCGCGGCGCTCTCTCAAGGGGGGCAAGTGAATTCTGAGGACATTAATGCGGTAATAAAGGTCCTCGCGGAAATTTCCGCTGCGAACCATTGCTTCGATATCTCGATTGGTGGCCGCGATAATGCGGGTATCGGAATGAATGGTTTTGTTGCCACCCAGCCTTTCAAACGCTTTTTCTTCCAGTGCCCGCAACAACTTGGCCTGTAATGCAAAACTTAATTCACATAATTCATCCAGAAAAAGGGTTCCGCCGTTGGCCTGTTCAAAACGGCCCGTGCGGGTTTTACTTGCACCGGTGAATGCACCTTTTTCATGGCCAAAGAGCTCGCTTTCGAGCAATGTTTCCGGAATGTTGGCACAGTTTACTTTAATAAACGGTTTGTGATGTCTGAGACTGTTGAAATGAATATTACCGGATAAAAAACTTTTTCCGGTTCCCGTCTCCCCGGTTACCAGGATTGTGGAATCGGTTTGCGAAAGTTTTTTTATGTTACCCATAATCTCGGACATGGCCGGACTGATTGCAATGATGCGGTCGTAGTCGTAAACCACATCCTGTTGCCGTCTTAAATAATCGATCTCATTTCTCAGACTTCGGTTTTCCAGGGCCTTGGAAACGGTCAGCTGTAATTTTTCAACGGCAAAGGGTCTGGTGATAAAATCAAAGGCCCCGGCTTTTATTGCCGATACAATCAAATCAGATTTTTGCTGTGTGCTGGTGACAATGATCGGTGTAAACGGTGCATTGTGTTGCAGCTCTTGCAGACTCTCGGCCAGGTGTGAGTCTTCATCGGAGAAATCGAAAATAATTATGCTAAATGTTTCTTTTTGTATGCGTTGTTCTGCGTCCCCCACGGTTGGTGAGGCGCTGATATGATAATCTGAGGCCAACGCATCGGCAAAATTACGGGTTGCCGCTTCGTCTTTTCCGATGATGAGTATTCTGGCTAATTTGTCGGTAGTCATTATTAGGTATTGGATTCTGTTTTAATAAGAAAATAAACATAAGATAAGGATCCATTCCTTGTTTGCTAATCCTCTGTTGCCTGTCTTCTGACCTGAAATCTGACACCCGACACCTGAAACCTATCTATATTTTTTGATGCCATTGCCAGGCTGTGCCGATAATATCATCCAGATTGCTGAACTCCGGTTTCCACCCCAGTTGCTGAATGGCTTTCTGATTGGATGCCACCAGTACGGGTGGATCACCGGGTCGACGATCTGTGTTTATGGTATCAATTTTTCTGGCGGTAACCTCTTTTACCTTATCGATTATCTCGAGCACCGAATAACCCTGACCCTGTCCGAGATTAAAAGCGGAGCTTTTGCCCCCATTGAGCAAGTATTCAAGCGCCAGTATATGGGCCCGGGCCAGGTCGGTGACATGGATGTAATCTCTGATGCAGGTGCCATCCGGCGTGTCATAATCGGTTCCGAAAACCTTAATTGCTTTTCGTTTGTCGGCCGCCACATCGAGCACCAGAGGGATAAGATGGGTTTCGGGATCGTGCTTTTCACCGATCTCACCTTCCGGATCCGCTCCGCTGGCATTAAAGTAGCGCAGACTGATGAATTTAACGCCATGAGCGGCATCTAGATCCTCCAAAATTTCTTCGATCATGAGCTTGGTCTTGCCATAAGGATTGATCGGACGTAACCGGTGCGCTTCGTCGATGGGTATGGAAACCGGGTGCCCGTAGGTCGCACAGGATGATGAGAACACCACGTGATTCACCTGGTGTTCCAGAAGAACATTGAACAGATTAATGGTGTTGCGAACATTGTTGGTATAATACTTCAAGGGAGCCTCCATAGACTCTCCGACATAGGCATACGCCGCAAAATGCATTGCGGCGTCGATTTTGTGTTTTACCAAACAATCTCGCAGCTGGTCCGGGTTGCCGACATCGGCTTCGTAAAACGGACCCCATTTAATGTTCTCCTTATGGCCATATACCAGATTGTCGATCGTGATAGGGTTATAACCCTGGAGGTATAGCTCCTTACAGCAATGAGATCCGATATATCCGGCACCACCGGTAACCAGTACGTTGAGCATTTATTTGCCTATAAAAGTGACTAAAGTGATCTAA
>JASFPE010000351.1:0-6296 GCA_050116155.1 Desulfobacterales bacterium | reverse complement strand
ATTTTGGAGCCCGCGTGATCAAATTAGAACGGCCCGGCTCCGGCGACCTGATGCGTGACTATCTACCCAGGTATCCCTTGTACAGCGGCAACTTCGCCATCCTCAATCGCAATAAAGAAAGCATGACGTTAAATCTGAAAACAGACGAGGGCCGATCCATATTTCTCAGATTGGTGGAAAAAAGCGACGTGCTTATCGAGGGCTTTAGGCCCGGGGTCATGAATCGCTTGGGCTTCGGATTTGACGCGCTCGCCAAAGTAAACAAGGGGCTCATATACTGTTCAATCTCGGGGTTCGGGCAGGAAAGTCCTTATAAGGAAGTTGCCGGACATGACATCAATTACATCGGGCTTAACGGAATATTGGATTTAGCAGGCAAGAAGGACGAGGCACCGACCCTGCCCGGCATCCTGATCGCCGACATCGGTGGTGGGGCTTATCCGGCGCTGATCGGCATTTTAATGGCGCTTTTGGCAAGGAATTATACAGGTTCGGGCCAGTGGGTAGATATCTCCATGATGGATTGCTCCTTATTGTGGCTCTACCACGCTGCCGGCACTTACTTTACGAGCTCCAAGGCACCATTACGAGGACGGGAGCTGACCAACGGGGGATCGGCACGCTACCAGATTTATTTAACCAAAGACGGACGCTATATTGCAGTGGGTGCCCTCGAGGATCATTTTTGGCTCAATCTCTGCGACCTGCTCGACATCGATGATCCCCGGATCCGGGTTCACGACCAAGAGAACGCCGATCTCGCCATAGCGCGTTTAGCCGAAATATTCAAAGGCAAGACCGCCCGTCAATGGGCTGCTGCTTTCGAAGGCCATGATGTGTGTTCAAACATAATCAGAAATTTCGAAAAATCGATCGCCGATCCCCATTTCCAAATAAGCGGCATGATTCAAAAGATCTCCGGACCCGATGGGACGCCCCAGACAATTCTGGGTAATCCCATCAAGATGAGCCATAGTCCCCCGGAGATTCGAAAGCCGGCTCCGCTTTTGGGACAGGATAATGAGAAAATATTAAAGGATTTAGGATATTCCGAGATCGACTGTAGGGCTTTGGCTGATAGAGGGATTGTTTAGTTCCGATCAATCTGTAAGTCACTAAATTCGGAAACGATATGCCTTATTCTCACTTATTCAAATCATTCAAAGTCGGAAACCTGGTAATACCGAATCGAATCCTGATGGCCCCTATGGGCAACAATCTGGCCGGAGTCGATGGGATTGTTACCCCTCGCACCCGGGCCTATTACCTGGAAAGGGCCAGAGGCGGCGTCGGTATGATTATCACCGAGGCCGTAGCCGTAAACCTCACCGGGCGACACCGCGCCGGCAGTTTATGCCTATTTGACGGTTCGCATGAAGACGGCATGCGCAGACTGGTGGAAGAGATTCATCAGGCAGGATCAAAAGTGGCCATTCAGCTCAACCATGCCGGCAGGCTGGTGGATCCAAAGGTAAGCGGAGGGCGTGTCGTCGCCCCATCGGAGATTCCGGCCATTTCAGGAAGGGCTCTTCCCAGTGCTTTAAGCGTCAAGGAGATCCGACAAACCGTTTCGGATTTTGCTCGGGCAGCTCAAAGGGCCGTTGTACTGGGCTTTGATGCCGTCGAAATTCACGGTGCCCATGGTTATCTCATCCACCAGTTTTTCTCTCCACGCTCAAATCAGCGCGATGATCAATACGGCGGAGATCTGAAAGGCCGTATGCGGTTTCCCCTTGAGATTGCAGAATCCGTCAGGGAATCCGTGGGGAACCATCTGCCGATTATTTTCAGACTGAGCGCCGAGGAATACGAAGAGGGAGGATATTCGCTGGCGGAAGCCATATCCCTGGGCAAAGCCCTGAGGAATACCGGCATTGATATACTGCATGTCTCTGCCGGAACCACAGAAAGACCCCAATCTTCTTTATACGTGATTCAACCCCAGGCATTGCCGGAAGGCTGTCTGATACAATATGCCGAAAGGTTCAGAAAAGAGGTGGGCCCCCCAGTGATCGGCGTGGGTCGTATCGCCAGCCCGGAGTTCGCCGAACGGTTATTGGCGGAAAACAGGGTTGATCTGATAGCATCCGGGAGAGGCCTGCTGGCCGATCCCCAGTGGCCCAATAAGGCAGCGGGTAAGATCAATGGGCCCATCAGGAGATGCCTCGCATGTAACCGTTGTGTGGAAACCATCACCAACCAGAATCCAATTACCTGTTGCGTCAATCCCCTGACGGGAAACGAAAATAGCTTTCCATTAAAAAAGACTTCAAAACCCAAAAAGATAGCCCTGGTGGGAGCCGGCCCGGCCGGCCTGGAGGCTGCCTGCACGGCGGCTTCGTTGGGACATCGGGTTCTGCTATATGAAAAAGAGAGCCGCATCGGCGGACAATTGTGGGATGCTGCCGTCCCGCCCAACAAAGCGCTCCTGAAGAACTTGATCAATTACTATGAATCTCGACTGGCACAGTCAGAGATTGAAGTTCATATTGGAGAAGAGTTTACCGAAAAAACCCTGCAGGGACAAACGGTGGATGCCGTGATTCTGGCCACGGGATCATGTGCTACCCGCCCTTCCATTCCCGGTGTCAATCAGCCCCATGTGCTCACCGCCCGTGAGGTGCTCGCAGATCCTTCCACCTCGGGTGAAAGACTTGTGGTGGTCGGCGCTGGTTGGGTGGGTTGTGAAACCGCGGAATTTTTGGCCCATAAGGGCAAGACGGTACGACTGATAGAGATGCTGGATGACATTGCCCTGGATGTGGAGCCCAGGACCAGAATCTTGCTTTTGCAAAGGCTTGCGCGACATGGCATCGAAATAACAACCGGCTGTAAGCTCAAATCCATCGGTGCTGACGACATCGTGGCCGACGTCGAGGGACGTGAACTGAGAATTCCCGCCGATACGGTGGTTTTGGCCGTCGGTTGCAGAGCCAATACAGAACTGGAGATTAAACTTAGAAATGGCCATTATAAGGTATACACCATTGGCGATTGTCGAGATCCTGCAAATATCCAAGCGGCTGTTCATCAGGGTTTCCGGGTTATCTGTGAGCACCTGGAGACCGCCGGTTAAGGGCAATATTCCAAAATTGAGCGATTTATTCGACGTTTCGTCCCTTGCGGGCTGGGCTAAATTATCTGTCCAATAATCTCTGCAATGCCACGGAAAGTCCTCCCCCTTGACGGGGGAAGGTTTGGGTGGGGGTGACCACCCTCCCCTTAATCCCCCCCATCGAGGGAGGGGAAGCAAGCTGTTGGACAGCCCGTTAATTCGCCTATAGGAGAATAGGTATGCAACCGATAGAGTTAACCCAAAGCTATTACTATAACCCGGGAGAAATTCCACCCGGCGTTACTCTGGGAGAGTATCTGGAAAGAACGGCAGATCGGTTCCCCGGAAAGAAAGCCTTTGTGTTCCGGGGGAAATCGGTGACCTGGAAAGAGCTTGGCCAGATTGTCGATCGATTGGTTTTAGCCCTGATAGACTTGGGAATCGCTCACGGGGATAAAGTGGCCGTCCTGTTTCCGAATCGGCTCGAATTTATTTTCGCCACCCTTGCCCTGGCCAAGCTGGGAGCAGTTCATATTCCCATTTCAGAGAGGCTCCGAGAACGAGAAATTCGATATATCCTCGAAAAAACAGAGGCCGTTGCCATCATAATGATAGACGCGTTCTGGAATTTTTCTTTTTCGGACCTGATGTCGGAGATAAAAAAGGATCTCCCCAAATTAAAGCATATCATTGTTTCGGAGAAGAAAAGCCATCCGCATGAGGTCATCCTTGAAGATTTGATTCAGAGAGACTGGGAAAAGGACTATCCCGATCACTATTATCACAGGCTCTATCAGAAGCAGCATCCGGTGGAGCCGGATGATCTTCTGGAGATCGTCTTTACTTCCGGTACAACCGGGGAGCCCAAGGGTGTTATGCATACCCATAACACCCGCTGCCGATCCGCCCTGGGAACCATTAACGGCGTTCGACTCACACCCGAGGACATCTGGCTCATCATGGTTCCCCTTTCGCACACAACCGCCCTGGTCAATGCCTTCTACACCTCAGTCATCAGTGGTTCATGCGCCGTGCTCCTAGAGACCTGGAACGTGGAAGAAGCCTTCGCGGAGATCGAACGCAACCGTGTGACCATACCCATTGGCGTTCCCACCATGCCGATTATGATGCTTCAACATCCCGACATGCAAAAATATGACATTTCCTCCCTGAGGACAATGGCCCTGGCCGGCGCCCCGCTTCCCGTGGAGGTGGCCCGTCAGATCATAGAAAAGATGGGCTGCTATATGACTTCGGCCTATGGCATGACAGAGACAGCCATCAGCAACATAACTTCCCTGGATGACGAGGTCGAAATCGTCTGCAGAACCGTGGGAAAGCCTCAGCCCGGTATGGAACACAAGGTGGTGGATAAAAACCGCAGGATCGTTGCCATCGGAGGCGAAGGCGAAGCCTGCGCAAGGGGTCAAAATGTTTGTATCGGTTACTTCAAGGATCCCCAGCGAACCGCCGAGGTAATCGATGATCGCGGCTGGATTTACAGCGGTGACTTAGCCAAGATGGATGCCCAGGGAAACCTGATCATCGTAGGGAGAATCAAGGATGTAATCGTTAGAGGGGGAGAGAACATTTCGCCCACGGAAATCGAAGACATTTTGTATACCCATGACAAGATAGAGCAGGTGGCCGTGATCGGGATCCCCGACGACCGTCTCGGGGAAGGAACCTGCGCATGCATCATTCCGAAACAGGGTGCAACCCTTAGCTATGAGGAATTGAAAGGCTTTTTTAAGGATAAGGTCGCGCGGTTTAAGATTCCCGATCGAATTGAGTTAATGCAAGAATTCCCAACCACACCCAGCGGTAAAATCCGAAAGGTGGAGTTGAGAGAAATATTGGCACGCAAGATTCAATCCGAGCAAAAGTCATGAGTACAGGTCCAAAAGACCTGGCTTTGATTTCATTCCACTACATTTATCTCTGGCACAGCCAGTTTACTCTGACCTGGCCAGAAGAACCAGGTTTTATAGGTTTGAATAAAAGCATTGGGGGAATACAGCCATGAAAGGACTCAAACTAAGCTACTGTCATCGATTTGGTCCCGGGATGCAAAAAGGGCTGACTTTCGGACAGATGCTGGTCAACAGCGCTGCCCGTTTTCCCGATAACATCGCCCTGCGCTTTGAAAACGCCCGTTACACCTATACCGAACTCAAACGAGCGGTTGATGCAATGGCCGTATCCCTTTTGAAGCTTGGTTTGAAAAGAGGCGATCGCGTGGGCGTCCTATTCCCCGATTGGCCCGAGTATACGATTGCGCTCTATGCCTGCGCCACGATCGGTGCCGTTGTGTCACCCATGAATCCCCTGTATCGAAAGGTGGAACTGAAGACCATTCTGAATCATCTGGAGGCAAAGGTTTTTTTTATGCCCAGTAAATGGCGGGGATTCTCCTTTGCCGACCTCATGGATCAAGCACGCGCCGACTTCCCTTTTCTAAAACAGGTAATCGTAAAAGGAGAAACGCGGCATTCCTGGATGCTTGATTTTGACGATCTGATGAATGATGAACCAGGGCAGGATACGGCAACGGATGCCCTGGGCGAGTATCTAAAAAACAACCCGATTGAGGCCGATGATCTACTGGAAATCGCCTATACATCCGGAACGACCGGCACGCCCAAAGGCGCCGTTCATACCCACAATACCCGCATGCTGCACTCAAAGGGGCTTGCCAGTCGAATGGGAGCAAATTCCGAAGATGTCTGGCTTTGCATGACGCCTCTTTTTCACACGACCGGCAATTGCGTGGTTCAGCATACCGCCCTGCTGACCGGCGGGACATTGGTGATTATGGGCAGATACTCGGTCAATGTATCATTAAAAGAGATCCAAAAGGCACAAGCGACCATCGCCATCGGTGTTCCTACCATGTATATGGATATCATGAACCACCCCGAATTTAAAAAAACCGATGTATCCTCCTTGAGGTTCTCCATTTTCACCGGAGCCCCCATGCCGCCGGACGTCGCGTTGCAGATCGTAGACCGCTTCGGGTGCGGCATTCTCCAGGGAGATGGAACCACGGAATGCGGCAGCAATGTCCTGAGTCTTCCGGATGCCCCCATCGAACTTATTGCAGAAAGCCCCGGTCCTCCCACGGACGTGGGTAATGAAGTCAAAGTGGTGGATCCCGCCACCGGACGAATTGTACCCGTCAACACCCTAGGGGAAATCTGCCATCGGGGTCCGACAAACTTTTTGAGGTATTATAAAAGCC
>JASFPE010000350.1:0-6299 GCA_050116155.1 Desulfobacterales bacterium | reverse complement strand
CTGGTTTCCGTAAAGGGGGCTGCAGATACGACCAGCGTATACGTATCCCAGTTGCGAAACATTGCCAGGTGTGCCCGGGGATTTGCAACATGAAAAAGCCTTAAGCCCTCATAGGCTTCGGCCCACAACCGAATCGCATCGGATGGTGGCAGCAATAGGCGACGGGAAACCGTGATAACACCGTTTGGCGAAAGGTGTTGCAGATATTCAAAAAACGCGTTTTCCGTAAACAGGTGTGACTGATTAAGAGCATCTGCCCCCGGAATTGAGGCGCCCCAATTCTCTAGATGGATAATGTCGAATTTTTCATTTGTACGGGCAAGGAACGATCTGGGATTATGGCCGATGGCAGGCAATTTATAGTGGGAATAAATGATGGGGATCAGGTGAGGGTTTTTCGTGACAATGGTGATGCCCCGGGAACCTGAAGCAATGGCACAGGGGATGGCCAATCCACCGCCATCTTCAATCACCAGAACTTTGGGGGGGGGTTGAACCAGGTGATATGCGGCATAGGAGAGGGTGTGGCGCGCAAAATCAGTCTCAGCAGCCGAGGACAGCCGATATAAAACAAATTGATGGTCTCCGTCTCTAAAGGCTGCCAGCTGCGGCGGCAGCGAATCGGTATATTTGAGGCTTAAACCGGGTGCAAACCGGATATAGGGGGTTTGCACTTTCTGTGTTCTGCCCCTGATGCTGGCTACGGTCCGGTCGATCCTGGTGTTGGGATATTGCAGTACCTGAGACAAAGCCTTATATGCAGAGGGATCAACCCGAATGATAAAAAAACCACTGGTGGTCAGCAAAAAAGTAGCAAAGCCTGCGATCACCAGGCCGGTTGAAACAATAGCAGCGTTGATGAGGGTCGGTTTTTTACGGACATCATCCAGGTGGCTTCGATTGATGACAAGCGCGAAGAGCAGCACCAACGGTAATATGGCCGAGAGTATGATGAGTTTTTCTTCGCCGAGCAAGGGGATGCCCAGGGCCGGAAGTGCCGCCCCGCAGGCGGAACCGGCCATGGATGCAAAATAGATAAATCCGGTTTTTAGCGGGACCAGCGTATAGGCCAACGCGATTATTAATCCGGAAAAAAAGAAGGGCAGGGCCAAAAGGATAAAGGCCAGCAAGAGGTAAACGGATTGAACCGGCTCGAGGGGAAGTCGAAAATAATCCAGGGGTATATTATTTAAGGCGATAAAAGATAAAAGCGCGGAAGCTGCATAGAGAACCGTAATAAGCACCACAGAAGATCGGGTTGAAAAAGCATCCTTCCATTCCCTGTTGCGGGTGTCCAAAATGCTTAGAAATGTTCCGCTGGCAGCAAAGCCGAAAAGCGCAATGCTGATCACCATAAAGGAAAGATGATTCCATTGCCCGATCGAAAAAACCCGGGTCAGCAGAACCTCAAAACTAAGTGTGGATAGAGATACTAGGAAGACGGTTATTAATAGCATTAATAAATTGGTTTCAGGTGTCGGGTGTCAGGTGCCAGCAAAAACTGGTGTCAGATGTCAGGATTCTTTCAAGTGTCAGCAATGGGCCAGCCTTGAGCTAGAGGTTCCTCATTTGAAGAAAAAACGGTTGATTCCTCTGACACCTGCCAGCGCCGCTCTCGTTGTGGAATTTTTCGCTCTAATGTTTTTTCCAATCCATTCAGCATGCGAATGCATTCCTTGTAACGACTCCTGAATTCTAGATATACCTGTTCTGTCATGTATCCTTTGAGTTTCGCCATAAATAGGTGGTGAATTGTCTCATTTGCTTCAGCCCTGTTGCGGTTCACAGCTTCGATCTTGTTGCGGATATGTCGATCATCATTTTTCTCGGCGAGTTGTGCAGGTGCACTGTTTGAAGAGCGCCTTGCCTTGCTTCCCAGTTCGTACTTTTCTTCTTTGGGCCACGTGTATGTTAAATCACAGACGTCGATGTGTAACTGACACAATTTTTTGTAGACCTCAAGGTCCTCCACATCTAAATAATTCTTCGTTTTCATTGTACTTTTCCTGACACTTGACTCCCGACACCTATTAATTCCTGACACCTGACACCTGAAACCAGGTAATTGTAACAAAACGGAATTTAATGATAAACGCCTATTGATTCGGCTGATGCCCTCTACGTTCCATGGCTACGCCGGTCATTGGAACAAAAAGGACACCGGTAATTTGTTTGACTGAAACATCATCCCCCTGTTTGGTGACAAGGACCAGATTTTGATAACTGAAGGGATTGCCGAGGGGCAGGGCGAGTCTTCCGCCATCTTTGAGTTGTTTGATTAAAGGGGGCGGTATATGGTCCACTGCCGCGGTGATCATGATCGCATCAAAAGGTGCGGCTTCCTGCCAGCCGAAATATCCGTCTCCATGGCGGGTTTTTACATTCTTATAATGTAGTGATTTTAAATTGTTAGTAGCTCTTTTATAAAGTTTTTGTTTTATTTCTATGGAATACACTTCTCCGGCAATCTGAGCCAGCACTGCAGCCTGGTAGCCGGAGCCAGTGCCAATCTCCAGCACCCGGTGTCGATCGTTGAGCTGGAGAATTTCGGTCATGAGCGCCACAACATAGGGCTGGGAGATGGTCTGGCCTTCTCCGATGGGGAGCGGCCGGTCCGCATAGGCGGATGACTCCAGACTGTCCGGAACAAAGGAGTGCCGCTGCACCTTTCGCATGGCCGCCAAGACGCCGGGATCTTTAATGCCTTTGTTTTCAATATAATTCAAGACAAGCCTTTCTCTGGCCTTTTTGAATCTCGTAAAATCTTTGAGAGTTCCGGCAACCAGCAGAGCAGGGATAAGACAGAGTGAAACAGGGATGAGGAAGAAGATGAATTTTTTCATTTATTTCCTCCTTGGAAAGGCTTGAAATGGTATATCATAGAATCGTACGGTTGTCAGGAGAAAGTTGGGTCGAATGCCCTTGGGCAGGGCATAAGAAAAATGCCTAAAGTGAACTAAAATGCCTAAAGTGCCTAAAATTCAGGAATCGCTTCGCTCTGTCTTTTTATATAAAGGGGACAGGGGCTTTTTTGCAAAAGACCGATATCTCTGTTGGAGTGGCTTCCAGCCGCGATTTCTTGATCGAATAATACTATATTTTTTGGTTAACTCGATGTTCTGCATGCAATAGTGATTAATTATAAAAATCTTTGTTCACATCCGCACAATATTTTGCTAATTATAGGAGAAGCTGATATATTATTCAAAAAAGAAAAGTGCCTAAAGTGCCTAAAATGATCTAAAATGCTTAATCCGCCAAAAATATTACGGATAAAAATTCAGGAATCACTTCGCTCTGTTCATTGGTTTCAAGGAAACAATTTTATTTTATAAATCATAATAATAATTGAGGAGAACTCTGATGAGTATTTTCAGCAAAAAGCAAGAGGACAAAAAGCCGGTTGCGCCGCCACCAGCCCCCACTGGGAAAAAAGAAGCAACCTATTTTGGGAAAAACCTGAAGATTAAGGGTAACGTCTCGGGTGATGGAGATATCATTATTCTCGGCAAGCTTGAGGGCGAATTTAATTTAAAAGGAGCCCTTCAGATTGCCGAACCCGCCAGCGTTACGGGCGAGGTAAAAGCCAACAATATTACGGTGAAAGGCAGCGTCGAGGGAACCATTACGGCCGTCGACAAAATTCACCTTGATCCCACGGCTAAGATCAAAGGTCACATTAACAGTCCCAAAATATCTGTCATGGATGGTGCTCTGTTCGATGGTGAGATTAGTATGAGCAGCCAGCCTGCAAAACCAATCTATTCACCGGTTTCCGATTCATCGTCACCGCCGAAGCAGTCAGAGGGTATAGAGAAGAAATAAAAAACAAATTGCTATAAGGAGTAGATTTCATGCAAAAGGATAAAACAACTGCCTCTACGTCATTGCTCAGCACCAAGGTCAAAATTGAAGGAGAAATCCATGGAGAGGAGAACCTTCATGTCGACGGGCAAATCAAGGGTTCCATCAAATTAATCGGGGATATCTTGATCGGCCATAGGGGAATCGTGGAAGCCGAGATCGAAGCCAATAATATTGTTATTCAGGGACAGGTTACCGGAAATGTTTCGGCCAGACAGCAACTGGAAATTCAGCCCTCCGGAAAACTTATCGGCGACTGTTCGGCGCGCTCAATTGATATTAAAGAGGGGGCTTTGTTTGAAGGCCGTTCGCATATGACCAAAGCCGCCGCGGCATCGGGGGCTGCGGGTGCATCATCTTTCCCACTTGGACCAACATCGAAAGAAGAATCGAAGAAGTAGTTATTTTTGATTTTCGCGGCTGGAAGCCGTTCCCACATTTTAGTTATCAGTTATTAGTTATTTGTTAATGGTTAACTCCGATATGAACAACTTACTCAAACCCCGAATAGCGAATAACAAATAACCATTAACTATTCTGTGGGAGCGGCTTCCAGCCGCGAACGAAAATTGGGCGAACGGCCTGCCGCCTCGTAGTCTCCCTAAGTAGCGTGATTCCTGTACTCCTAACGAAGGCCCACCTTAGGCTTATTAACTATAAAACATTACGCCTAATTCAATCACATTCATTTGATTGTCATCATAATTTCTTCATTTTCCATCCATTTAATTCTCCATAAACAAATAATGGCAAACTGAAAGATATTTAATAATAGTCTAAAAAAATTTAATAGTCATACCTGCATTCAGGCTGAATTTTTATCCCTCGTTCTCTCTTAAGACTCTCCATTTTCGTATTCTATTTTTACACATATGACTACCTCTGTATGATTAATTGTCAATTATTTCAAAATGATATCTTTTAGCAGCGCAGCATGAAAGTTTGGACCTTAGATCTATTTATATATCAGAGAAATTTGGCACAGAACTTGCTCTTCTTAACTTCGGTTTTTTTATATCAGTTGAATATATGCAAAAAGTGATGCGCTAGATTGAAGCTAACACATAAATCAAAAAATATAATTTTTATTAAGCATATGATTTAAGGGAGGAAGTAAAAATGCAGCCCAAAATTAATCATTCATTTTTTCTGATATTGGCTGTTTTTGTGGGTCTGGTGCTGGGTACCCCAGTCCATGTTTGGGGCAATGCACAGTCAAGCGACACTCTGGAAATACGTGTCGTTCAGGGCGATGACGACGCTGAGGAACTGGTGAGCGGCGGAGGCATGGACCTTAGCAGCTCGGATCTTGAGCTGGTTCGTGAAAGCGGTGATCAAATTATCGGTATCCGCTTTGAAAAAGTCCCCATACCCAAGGGGTCTACGATTACCAACGCCTATATACTATTCACCACCGATGAGACAACCAGCGAGGCCACCAGTCTTGCCATCTGGGGTGAGAGCAGTGGAGATGCAAAGATATATGAAAACATAGTTAATGATATTTCAACCAGAACAAAAACCAGTGCGTTTGTGGACTGGCCTAATGTTTCGGCCTGGGGTACTGTTGGTGAAACCGGCGTAAGTCAGCAGAGCCCGGATTTAACTGCGATTGTCCAGGAAATTATCGACCTGCCGGATTGGGATTACGATAAACCCATCGCTTTTATTATCGAGGGCACCGGCAAGCGGGTGGCCGAATCCTACAATGGTGGGGGGGATACAAAAGCGCCTTTGCTGCACGTCGAATATACCTCCAACGTGGTGGAGGTCCGGATATCTTCGGATGACGATGATGCCGAGGAACGAATCGATACCACCGGAGAAGTGGCGCTTTACAGCACTGATCTGGATTTTCGACAGGACCGGTTGTGGGGCGTCCGCTTTCCAAATGTGACTGTGCCCCAGGGAGCTGAAATCACCAATGCTTATATCGAGTTTGTGGCCGATGAGGTAAATACCGGAACCGCCAGGGTTGTAATAGATGTCCAGGATCATAAAGATGCGCCGATGTTTGTGCAGGTAGATCGCAACATTTCCGATCGAACCCTGAGCGGCGATCCGGTTGATTGGAACCCCATGCCCCAGTGGACTGCCGTCGGTGAAATCCATCGAACGCCCGATCTCAGTGCGCTGGTCCAGAAGATTGTGGGCCGAACCGACTGGTCATCCGGCAATGCGATGGTTTTCGTAGGCGAAGGCATGAATTATAACCGTGCCGCCTTCTCCCACGATCAGGACCCCGCACTGGCGCCGCTGCTGCATATTGAATATGGCGAGGGGGAAATCGGCGTCGACGAACCCTTAATTACGGTAAACACCACCAGCCTGGGCGGCACCTGTTACCAGGGCAGCAGCCCGGATCCCCTTGTCTTTAACCTGAGCAATACCGGTACGGGAAAGTTGCAGTATACGAATAGCGATGATGCCGCCTG
>JASFPE010000349.1:0-6323 GCA_050116155.1 Desulfobacterales bacterium | reverse complement strand
CGAGACCGATCACTCCGGCCGCATCAATGGTTGCCATTTTAAGCACCATTTTGGCGTCCAGGACGGTGGGATTCAGAGTGTTGGCTTTATGCAGTTTTGCAGCCATATCCATTTCTTGAAAGAGATCCAGATTATTGTTACTGGCACAGCCGTCGGTTCCGAGGCCTACCAGAATACCATAATTGGTCAGTTTCTCAATGGATGCGATGCCGGAGGCCAGCTTCATATTGCTTCCGGGATTATGGGACACCTTGGAATTGCGGCCGGCAATGATCTTCATGTCTGCATCGTCCAGCCAGACACAATGCACAAGCAGCGTGCTCTCATCCAAAATTCCCAATTTGTCTAAATACTGAATGGGGGTTAATTGGTGTTCAGACAGAAATTGATCATATTCATTTTTTGTTTCGGCAGCGTGAATTTGGAATAACACCCCCATGTCTCTGGCAGCCGCTTTGGCGCGCGTCAGCGTTTCGGCCGAACAGGTGTATGGGGCATGGCAGAAGATAGACGGACGAAGCAGAGCGGAGCTTGCTTTCCAGCGATTTACGAAGTTAGTGGCCGTTTTAATATTTTCGGCAGGATCAGGCACACCGGGTGCCGGATAATCGATAACACCTTGCCCCAGGATGGCCCGCAATCCCGATTCATGTACCGCCCGGGCAACATCATCTTCGAAAAAATATCCGTCACAACACGTTGTTGTTCCGGCCATTAGCATTTCAGCGCAGGCCAGCAATGAAGCCCAGTACACTGTATCCGGGGTGATATGTTTGCTCTCCGCCGGAAAAATTATTTCATTCAGCCAGGTGTCCAGGGGAAGATCATCGGCCAAGCCCCGGAACAATGTCATGGGCAGGTGGGTATGCGTGTTAATTAAACCGGGCATGATGATACCGCCGCCGGCATCGATGCCATCTTTTGCTGCGGGTAGTGAAGCGCCATCATCAAGTACTGCCAGTTTTCCAATCCTACCATCGTTGATGCCGATGATTCCGTTTTCGATAATTTCAAAGTCGGGATTGAGTGTTACAATGGTACCGTTGTATATTACAGTGTCGAAGGACATGGCATCACCAAACATCAAGAATCAATAATCAAGGTGTCGGGTTTCATAACTCATTAAGGTCTCAGGTGTCAGGTGTCAGTAACGACAAACACAAGGTGTCAGGTGTCAGAGCTATTGATTTTAGATTTCGGATTTTGGATTGCGGATTTAAGGACAAAAGTCTCAAGGAGCAAGACTCAGTTTTTACTATTCTTTGCTGACACCTGACACCCGACACCTGAAACCTATCTTTTATCCTTTCCGAATTTCCTCCGCAATCTGATTGACATCTTGCATGACTTTTTCAAGCTCCAATGATTGCAATTTGCGGCCATTCATCAAAATTTGACCGTTGATGATCGATGTGCTCACATCACTGCCTCTGGCAGCGTAAACCATATGAGACGTTGGATTGTACATCGGCGTAAGATGGGGTTTGTGACTATCGATGACGATGACATCAGCCATTTTCCCCGGCTCCAATGAACCGATAATTTCTCCGAGCCCAAGTGCTCTGGCACCCTGGATGGTTGCCATTCGCAGGGCAGTCTGGGCATCCAGGACTGTGGGATCCAATGTGTTCACCTTATGCAGTTTCGCAGCCGTATCCATTTCAAGAAAAAGATCGAGGTTGTTATTACTGGCACATCCGTCTGTGCCCAGACCGACACAAATTCCATTATCTAAAAGCCGGGGTATCGGGGCTATGCCGGAGGCCAGCTTCATGTTGCTTTCGGGATTATGGGACACTTTAACATCATGTTTGTGTAAAAGTGCGATATCTTCATCGGTCAGCACCACACAATGACAGGCAAGCACGTTTGGGCCGAGCACACCGATTTCTGCCAGATGTTGTACGGGTGTTCGACCATATTTTTCTAACATGCCATCGACTTCACTCCGGGCTTCGGAAAGATGGATTATCATGGGTATCCGATGGTTTTGACTGATGGAAAATGCCCGCTGCAGCAGTTCTGGAGCACAGAGATAGGGAGAGTGAGGCTCAACGGCGATGGTAATCAGGGGATCGTCGTGCCATTTCGCAATCAGATTTTCCGTATAGGCAAAACCCTGGTCGATCGGACCATAATTGGGAGAATCAAAATCATATAGGACTTCTCCGACCACCGCCCGGATTCCGGCATCTTTAGCCGCCCGGGCAACGGCGTCTTCAAATAGGTACATGTCGCAAAAACAGGTAGTGCCGGCCATGATCATTTCCGCGCATGCCAGCAGGGTGCCGCTATATACTTTTTGATCGTCTAGTTTGGATTCGGCCGGGAAAATGTGTTCATCCAGCCAGGTCATCAATGGCAAATCATCGGCGATTCCTCTGAAACATGTCATGGCCGCATGGGTATGCGTATTCACCAGTCCGGGCATAATGACGCCACCTTGAGCATCAATGTGTTTCGATATCTTCCAGTCTGAAAATTCATCCTTTTGGCCGACCGCTGTTATCCTTTCTCCTGCAACGGCCACCGCGCCATTTTGGATTTCTTCATCGCTTTCATTCATGGTCAGAACAACACCGTTTGAGATCAGAACATCAGCTGCTTTTGGTTTCATTTATTTTTTCTACTACCTTTCTAATGATTTTTTCAAGCACCGGCGTAGCCGTTTGGGCAACTTCGATGATGTCTTCCACGGTTGCGGGAACCGGGTTTTCGGGATCATGGACATTGGTTATCGTTGATAAGGCAAGTACCCGCATACCGCCGTGGATGGCGACGATAACCTCCTGGACCGTTGAAAAACCAACGGCCTCAGCACCAATCGTTTTTAAAAACCGTATTTCGGCCGGCGTTTCCAGCGAAGGTCCTTTGAGACCGACATAGACCCCCCTGCGAACGGATACGCCAGCGGATTGCGCAACCTTGGCGGCGATGGATACTAACGTTTTATCGTAGGCAGCACTCATATCCGGAAACCGGATCCCCCAGCGATCTTCGTTGGGCCCGATCAGCGGATTTGAGCCGGTCAGATTGATGTGGTCGGTGATAAGCATGATTTCGCCGGCATTGAACTCTGTATTCAATCCACCGGCGGCATTGGTAAGAATTAAAATTTTAACGCCCAGCTCCTGCATCACGCGGATCGGAAATGTAACCTCAAGCGGCGAGTACCCTTCATATAAGTGAAGACGCCCTTGCATAGCCACGACCCCACCTCCCCGGATATCACCGACCAGCAGCCGGCCATGATGGCTCTCAACGGTGGATACCGGAAAATTGGGAATACTTTCGTAATCAAAAGAAGTCGATACGTTTAGCGATTGAGTACTTTCACCCAGTCCGGTTCCGGTAAGTATTCCGACATAGGGAGCTTTTTTAATTTTTGCTTTGAGGTAGGCGGTGCTTTCAAGCACCTTCTTTTTGTAATTTTGCATGGGTGTATTTCATTTCCGTTTTTTGTTTTCGTCTCGGCAACGAGCCTCTGTTTGATCAGTGCTTTCAAAGGTAAACATCTTAAATCAGCATTTTAATTCAGTCAAGCAGGCAAATGATTAAAAAGAACCTTGTCATAAATGTATGCATAAACCGCATACTATTTCGAGAATATTTTATCTGCAGGATCATATAAGCTGACCTTTGCATTGACAATTTTTCGGCCTTGTGGCATAAAATTACGCTTAAATTTTGAAAAATGGCCACCTCAATTTGATACCCAAAGGAGACCCACACATGGCAGAACATACTCTTCCTCAGCATCCTGATATAACCGACGATATGTGGATCAAAATTGATGAAATAATATCCGCCAACCGGGATATCCCTGGCGCCGTCATCACCGTTTTGCGGGAGTGCCAGGAAATTGTGGGATATCTTCCGATTGAACTTATTGATTATATCAGCTATGGCCTCAATCTGTCACGCAGTGAGGTTTTTGGCATTGCTTCGTTTTATGCGCTATTTTCTTTGGAGCCAAAGGGTCGGCATTTGATTAAGGTCTGTATGGGCACCGCCTGCTATGTGAAAGGCATAAAAGAAGTCATCAGTCGCATTGACAATGAATATCAATTAAAAGAAGGTGGCACGACCGAGGATCGGCGCTTTTCTCTGGAGGCTGTGAGATGCCTGGGAGCTTGCGGACTGGCGCCGGTGGTCGTGGTGGATCAGGACACCTATGGTGATGTAAAAGCCGACAAGGTCATCGATACCATAGAAAAATATGAATAATTTTCGCTTTTCGTGGCCGGCAGCCGACTTCACCTGAACGGCATTCGAGGCTTCGAGAAGGCACAATGATACCTTGTTTTGCAGGAGAAACGCATGAATAAAGTCAGAACTCAACTGATGCTGTGCGGAGGAACAGGATGCCAGGCCAACGATGGTGTTGCCTTCCAGAAAGCCCTTGAAAAGGAGCTCGATCGGCAAGGGCTGTCCGATGAAATTAAGATCATTGAGACCGGTTGTAACGGATTTTGTGCGGTGGGCCCTGTCATGCTGGTGCAACCGGAAGGTATTTTTTATCAAAAGCTCAGACCCAAAGACGTCCCCTTTCTGGTTGAGGAACATTTTTTGAAAGGGCGCCCCGTCAAAAAGCTTTTTTATGTGGAACCGGATTCCAAAGAAACCATTCCGAATATGAACCAGATCCCGTTTTTTTCGCATCAGATGTTTTGGGTCATGCGAAACAAAGGCATCATTGATCCGGAAGTTATTGACGAATATATCGGCAGAGATGGCTACTTCGGTGCCGCCAAGGCCCTCAAAGAAATGGCTCCGGAGGAGATCGTTGAAGAAGTCAAATTATCCGGTCTTAGAGGACGCGGCGGGGCCGGATTTCCCACCGGTCTGAAATGGGAGTTCGCCCAAAAAAGCCAGGGAGATGTAAAATATGTATTGTGTAATGCCGATGAAGGCGATCCCGGCGCTTTTATGGATCGCAGTGTCCTTGAAGCCGATCCTCATGCGGTTTTAGAAGGCATGATCATCGCCGCCAAGGCCATCAATGCACATCAGGGCTATATTTATGCGCGTACTGAATATCCTTTGGCGATTCGACGGTTGGGAATTGCCATCAAACAGGCTCGAGAATATGGGCTTTTGGGAAAAGATATTCTGGGCACGGGTTTTGATTTTGACATTGACATATATCAGGGGGCCGGTGCCTTTGTATGTGGCGAAGAAACCGCCCTGATGAGATCCATTGAGGGCAAACGCGGTATGCCGCGACCCCGTCCGCCTTTTCCGGCCCTCAAAGGGCTATGGGAAAAACCGACAATTTTAAACAACGTTGAAAGCCTGGCCAATATACCGCAGATTATTTTAAATGGGGGCAGCTGGTTTGCCAGCGTGGGTACCGAATCCAGCAAAGGCACCAAGGTGTTTGCCCTGTCCGGTGACGTTAACAACATCGGACTGGTGGAAGTTCCCATGGGTACCACCCTCAGAACAATAATATATGATATCGGGGGCGGAATACCCGGCAAGAAAAAATTTAAAGGCGTGCAACTTGGCGGTCCTTCCGGAGGTTGCGTACCGGAACAATATCTGGATACACCGGTAGATTATGAAGCCATTGCCAAAGTCGGTGCCATTATGGGATCCGGCGGGGTCATTGTGATGGATGAAAATACCTGTATGGTGGATATGGCCCGGTTCTTTATGGACTTTGTCCAGGATGAATCCTGTGGCAAGTGTACTCCCTGTCGAGAGGGTACGCGTCGGCTATTACAATTGCTCGAGAAATTTTGTGCGGGTGAGGGAGAGCCCGAAGATTTGGAAACGATTGATACACTTGCCGCTGTTATCAAAGACGCTGCACTGTGCGGACTCGGTCAAACCGGACCCAATCCTGTTTTGTCTACCTTGAGGTATTTCAGAGACGAGTATGAGGCCCACATATATGAAAAGCGGTGTCCTGCCAAACGCTGTATTCCCTTGTTGCGATTCGAAGTCGAGCCGGATCTTTGCACCAAATGCGGGCTGTGTTTTAGAAGCTGCCCGGTGGAGGCGATCGATTGGAAAAAGAAAGAAGTTGCCCGGATTGACAAGGAAAAATGTATTAAGTGTATGACCTGCTTTGACAAGTGCAAGTTTGATGCGATTTTTTAAGCCGGGTTTCAGGTGTCAGGTGTCAGGTGTCAGAAAAAAGATAACATTTAGGGATTCAGGACTATCATGCGAATGCTTTAGGTTTGAGGTTAGAGGTTGGAGGCTAAAATTAAAGATTAAAAATTGATGGATAGAAAAACCATGAGTTATGCACCTCTCTTTTTTGCCTCAAACCTCAGGCCTCTGACCTAATGCCTTTTATTTTGACCCTGACA
>JASFPE010000348.1:0-6355 GCA_050116155.1 Desulfobacterales bacterium | reverse complement strand
ACCATATCATTGATGACTTTTTCATTCATCTTGCCATCGATATCTTTACCGCCTGCACCCACCGGATGGGCGGCACCGATATTGGTTCCGGGCGCCATGGCGGCAATGTCGGCGGCCATGGTAATCATTACGCCGGCCGAAGCAGCTCTAGCACCGCGGGGAGAGACATATACGACCACAGGAATCTTGCTGTTGAGGATGCGTTGCACAATCATACGCATGGATTCCGCAAGGCCGCCGGGAGTATCCAGTTCGATGATGACACAGGCCGCACCAATTTGTTCGGCTTTGTCGATGCCGCTATTGATAAATGCATCCGTCCCCGGGCTGATGGCATCCGCCACCTCGATGATGAAAACGGTGTTGCCCTCAGCTATTGCTGGATTTGCACCTATCAGTGCCGATACGAGCAGGATTGTGAATAGATATTTAGTCTTCATAACGATATTCCTTCATTAACATCTGCATGTCGTTCCATACATCCCGCTTTTTATCCGGGTTTCGAAGCAGGTAAGCAGGGTGATAGGTCGGCAGAAGTTTAATTCCATGATAACTGTGAAAACGCCCCCTGAGTCTGGAAATCGGTGCGTCTGTTTTCAACAACGCCTGGCCTGCAATCCGGCCTAAAGTACATATGAAATCCGGCCGAATTGCGGCGATTTGACGTTCTAAAAATGGTATACACGTTTCAATTTCATCGGCTTCCGGATCTCTGTTTCCGGGAGGACGACATTTGATCACGTTACAAATGTAAACCTGATCGCGTGTCAACTTTATGGCTTCGATGATTTTGGTTAGCAGTTGACCGGCGGCACCGACAAATGGCTGCCCTGTTTGATCTTCTTCAAAACCTGGCCCTTCCCCGACAAAAACAAGCCTGGATTTGGCAGATCCTTCACCAAAGACAATATGCTTGCGACCGGGAGCCAGTCTGCAACGCTGACAATCACCCAAGTCAATGCGAATATCCTCTAAAATCGCAGATAATGGTAAATGTGCCTGTCCCCATCGAGAGAGCGTCGCAAGGCTTTTCCGGGAGCATTCGAATCCTCGACATCCGTTAGCGGCCAAATGCTGTAAGCGATCAGAAATTTGGTCAACGGCGCTTAGGATTGCCTGTTTTGTTACCATATTATTCGAAGTTGTCGAGAATCTGTATTTTTTGTGGAGTTGATTGTGAACACCAGCATCTTGCGATAATAATGCTCAAACACGGCGTCAACTCAACATATCCATCATGCATGAATGTGTCAAGATAGAGGCAACTAAGGGCTTTTGGAGTTTCTCTTTTTATTTATTTGAGCAATCCCGATTCGATTGGATTTGTCGTGGGAGCTACCCAGATCTCAACGTGTGTGTTGAATTTATCATCCGTAATATTGATCACACACCACCTCGTTTCCTTTTGAAACAGCAATAAGGTGCGTGGCGATTTAAAAGTGCTGATGATACGCCAGTTATCTTTTGCCATATTATTTTCGAAAAATTCTATCAGAGATCCAAATTCTACGGCACCCTTTAAAACCAGTACGCCCGCAGAAAAACCCGAGGTCCGGTAAACAAAGGATGATTTTGTAACCAGTTTCAGCTCTGTGGGAATCGGCACATCTCCAAAATCATAATACAAGGGAGCATTTTCTTCAACTTGCTCTGTTGAAGGTTGACCGCCGCGGTCTTCTTTTTTTTGCGAAAATACCGAACAACCCGCAAAGAAGAACATGATCACCAGCAGCACGGTTAGGTGGCGAAAAATCGATTGGTGGTGTTTCATCCTAAACATGTATTTACCTCCTCGGAACGAACCTATGGGCCTAGCCTCAAATTGAATGAGATCATAGTAAGTAATTGAGGGATTGCGAGTTCCGGAATTGAAAGCATTTTTGCGATTTAATTTCTAAATCCTTGACTTCCTAAATCCCTAAATTTTTGTTTTGCCTTTTGCCGGTTTGTCCTAAATACCATTCATAAGTACGCTGAATGCCTTCTTGAAGATCGATAGCGGGCTTCCATCCCAGGTCACTCAACCGCCTCGTATCCAGTAATTTACGAGGCGTGCCGTCAGGTTTTGAACGATCCCAGAAAATATCCCCCCTGTATGCCACCACCTCTTTTACCGTTTCGGCAAGCTCTCTGATCATCGCGTCGCTGCCGCTCCCAATGTTGATATGGGAGACATTCGCAAATTCCTGGGCCTCCATTTGCTGGCTGGTCTTATCTGCAGTTGTGGCAGCCTCATATTGTTCGTCTGACAAATCAAGCAGTAAAATGCAGGCAGCCGCCAAATCATCCACATGCAAAAATTCTCGCCTTGCATTGCCACTGCCCCAAAGCCGCACCGCCGGCGGTGGTAATGATGAATCATCAGGTATCGATTGAGACAATGCCGTCAAGCTTGCCTGGATATCATCAGGAATCCGGCCAAAGCGTGCTTCGTCGTCCTGAATGCCTTGCCAGTCGCCTTGTACCGCTAATTTTGCCAGGTGAAATTTGCGGATCATGGCGGGCAGCACATGGCAAGTTTCAAGATCATAATTATCGTTTGGGCCGTACAGATTGGTGGGCATCACTGAACGAAATCGGGTGCCATATTGCCGATTATAGGCTTCGCAAAGCTTTAATCCGGCAATCTTGGCGATGGCGTAAGGTTCGTTGGTGGGTTCTAAATAACCGCTGAGCAGATAGTCTTCACGCAGCGGCTGCGGTGCGTGCTTGGGATAGATACAGGAGCTGCCCAGAAATAAAAGTCTTTTGACACCGGTGATAAAAGCCGCATGGATGATGTTGGTCTGGATCATAATATTCTGATAGATAAATTCAGCCGGATATGAATTATTGGCATGGATACCTCCCACCCTGGCGGCAGCGAGAATGACGGCATCGATATTCTCATCCGCGAAGAGATTGGATACGGCCTGCTGATCGGTTAAATCCACTTCCGTTCGAGTTCGGGTAATTAAATTGGTATGTCCTGCTGCCTGTAGCCGTCGAACAATGGCAGAGCCCACCATGCCTTGATGTCCGGCCACGTAAATGCAGGAATTGGGTGATAAAATATGATTCAACGCTGATGAATCGGAAATTGTAGTTATTTCTTCTTGCATATTCACATAAATGTTAGATAATTAGATAACAATATTTAAATAAAAACATTGAATAGTAATAATCTCTTAAACGCTTACAGAAGCAACCTTCTTATGCGTGTGTTTTGTGTTTAGTATTTCGTATCCTAACCTTCCGATGTAGGGATATATGACCATATATTCATACGTCATGCTAAACACAAAATACAAAACACCAAACACTTTATGAATTCATCTTTCAGCGAATTCATAAATTTTTACTATTCCACATTATTGAATGTTTGAAATCCTTCCTGTCGGATAATCTGATCTCTCTGGGCTTCCTTGAGATCGTGGGCCACCATTTCAGAAACCAGTTCCTTAAAAGCAATCCGGGGTTGCCAGCCAAGTTTCTCCCGTGCCTTGGTGGCGTCTCCCAATAAGGTATCGACCTCGGTGGGGCGAAAATAACGGGGGTCAATAGCAATAATCACTTTTCCGGTATTTTCGTCAATGCCTTTTTCATCGGGTCCTTTGCCCTTCCATTGGATGGATATCCCCAGTTCGTCGCCGGCCGAGTCCACAAATTCTCGCACAGAATGCTGCTGCCCGGTGGCAATCACATAGTCTTCGGGTTGATCCTGCTGTAGCATCAGCCACTGCATCTCAACATAATCGCGAGCATGTCCCCAATCGCGCCTGGCGTCGAGATTACCCAGAAAGAGCGTTTCCTGCAGCCCCATCTTGATACGGGCCAGGCCACGGGTAATTTTACGCGAAACAAACGTCTCCCCTCGTTGGGGAGATTCATGATTAAACAGGATGCCATTACAGGCATACATGCCATACGCCTCGCGATAATTGACCGTAATCCAATATCCATAAAGCTTTGCCACGCCGTAAGGTGAGCGGGGATAAAAAGGCGTCTGTTCCGTCTGAGGAGTTTGCTGAACCTTGCCGTAAAGCTCCGAAGTGGACGCCTGATAAAACCGGGTTTTGTCGATTAGATTCAGGATCCGGATGGCTTCCAACAGTCTCAGGGTGCCCAAGGCATCCGCATTAGCAGTATATTCCGGCGTTTCAAAGGATACTTTGACATGGCTTTGAGCCGCCAGATTGTAAATTTCATCGGGCTGAATTTCCTGGATGATGCGAATCAGATTGGTGGCGTCTGTTAGATCACCATAATGCATGAAAAAGCGCACATCTTTTTCGTGGGGATCTTGATACAGGTGATCCACCCGTGCGGTATTGAACGACGATGCCCTGCGCTTGATGCCATGCACCTCATAATTTTTGTTTAACAAAAATTCAGCCAGGTAAGCACCGTCCTGGCCCGTAACTCCAGTAATTAGAGCTCGTTTCATTATGGTCTCCTAAAGAATATGTGGATTCGCTGATCTATCAAATCAACGTTCGGAAATAATCTATAGTATCTTTAAGGCCCTGGTTCAATTCAGTCTTGGGTTCCCAGTTCAACTGTTTTTTGGCGAGTTCGATGTTGGGTTGCCGCTGAAGCGGATCATCTTCAGGAAGCTGCCGGTGGACGATTTTTGACTTCGAATCGGTTAACCCGATTATTTTTTTAGCTAGTTTGTTGATGCTGTATTCTACTGGATTTCCCAGGTTTACCGGTCCGGTGAATTCATCCGCTGTATTCATCATCCGGATGATGCCCTCAATCATATCGTCGACATAGCAAAAGGAGCGAGTTTGCTGGCCGTCGCCAAAAACGGTGATGTCATGATTTCGCAATGCCTGCAAAATAAAATTGCTCACCACGCGACCATCGTTGGGGTGCATTCGCGGCCCGTAAGTGTTAAAAATCCGAACCACTTTGATGTTCAAATTATGTTGCCGGTGGTAATCGAAAAAAAGGGTTTCCGCACAGCGTTTGCCCTCATCATAACAGGATCTTATTCCAATGCAATTTACATTGCCCCAGTAAGCTTCGGTTTGCGGATGCACGGTTGGATCCCCATAGACTTCCGAAGTCGATGCCTGCAATATTTTGGCTTTCAATCGTTTGGCCAGACCCAGCATGTTTATGGAGCCATGGACATTTACCTTGGTAGTCTGCACCGGGTCGTTTTGATAGTGTATCGGAGAGGCCGGGCACGCTAAATTGTATATTTCATCGACTTCCAGATAGAGGGGAAATGTGATATCATGCCGGATTAATTCAAAATAGGGGTTATCAAGCAGATGTGCAATATTTCGTTTGGTCCCTGTGTAGAAATTATCAACACAAACGACATCACAGCCTGCATTCAAAAGCTGTTCACATAAAAATGAGCCCAGAAATCCGGCCCCCCCCGTGACCAACACGCGTTTTTGAAGATGCATTCCCTTTCCTTCCCTGCAATTCCCGTTTATCCGTTGGCAGCCCCAATATCATCTGCAAATCATGGTCTCACAGCTGATTATATGTATACCATAAAAAAACCGTTATTATCAACAACCTTTCGAAATTTATATAAATTTGTCGACTTGTGTTTCGTTTTTCGTTTTTCGTGTTTCGTGTTTCGCGGTGCGGGTATCGGGTTGCGCGTCAAAAGCAATTGAAGCAGTTTACCATGCATCTTGTAACGCGAACCGCGCGCCGCGCAATTCGATTTTCCGCATTCCACATTCCGGCTTCCGCCTTCTCCGTTCTTAATTTCTTTATTGAATTTTAAAAGGCCATCTGATATTCGCAATCCACGACCACTTGCCGAAATGCCCCCGTAGCTCAGTGGATAGAGCACCGGATTCCTAATCCGGGTGCCGCAGGTTCGATCCCTGCCGGGGGCACCAGGATTGTATAATGAATATTGAAGATTTAAGATTTAAGGTTAATGATCAGTTCTTCTAAAAATATTCAATCTTCAATCTAAAATATTCAATCCAAGGGGTTGCCTCACAATCAAACAATGCTTAATGTATTTGTCATAGGGATTCGATTAAGAATACCTGCTTTCCTCCTCAACACGATGGTTCATGGCATTACCGCCGTTTCAATGGACCTAAAATGCTAACCGAGAGGGGGCGACGTTTGCTCGATGCAAACTCCTCTTGTTAAGGGTGGTTCTTAAAAGAACCGCCCTTTTGTCTTTTTACCACGCCAGAAATTCCACCCTCACTGAGATCGATGCCTGTGCTGAAACGTAACTAATCAAAATTATTAGGTAAAATTCCAAATAGCAAATCCCAAATCTCAAATAAATCACAATGACCGAAATTCAAAATTCCAAACGTTTTGAACATTGGATATTTGAATTTGAGATTTATTTGTAATTTGGTGCTTGTAATTTGGG
>JASFPE010000347.1:0-6375 GCA_050116155.1 Desulfobacterales bacterium | reverse complement strand
CTAAATCGTTGCATCACTCTGTAAACACCCCCATTATATAAAAAATCCTTCGCAAATAAATTAGGAAAAAAATGCGGTTTTGTGAAAATTTTCCTTGCAAAAGCATATTAAGGCATTGTATATACATCTATAACAATAGTCAACTAAACAGTTTCATTGGGAATGCCAAGATAAAATAATAATTTCAATTATTTAAAAGTATTCATCGAAGATGGTAAAAATAGGCTCTGCTTTAAAAATTGTTGACGAGTCCAATCCTATTCCCAAATACCTCCAGATTAGTGCCTGGCTCAAAGAGCTGATTCAAACCGGTCGTTACAAAGCCGGCGAAAAGCTTCCTTCCGAGGTGAAACTATCCAAGATGTGCGGTGTCAACCGTAATACCCTGAGACAGGCGATTTCAGAGCTTACCGCCATTGGTTTACTGAGAAAAGAGAAGGGCACCGGAACCTTTGTGACTGCCCCGGCTCCGGCGGAGTTGAGACATAAGCTGGAACGCATTGAAAGCACCACGGAGTTGATGCGCGACAGCGGCATCGCCCAGCAAACCAAGATTCTGGCCAAAACTGTTGAGCACGCCAGCGAGCAAATTGCCAGAGCCCTGTTTCTGGGTGCCAATAATAAGGTTGTCGTCGTGCGACGGGTGAGAGCAGGCGATGGGATCCCCTACATCTATGAAGAAAGTTATCTGCCATACGATTTATTTAAAGATATCCTTAATATGGATCTAACAGGGTCCATGTATGAGATTATCTCGGAGCAATTCAATATTGTCCTGGCGCGCTGCAAACAGACCATCAGCGCCGTAAATCTGGATGCCAATATTGCCAAAATACTCGAATTGCCGGCCAATACGGCGGGCATTTTCATGGAAAGCCTGACCTTTGATGAAAATAGCATCCCGGTGGAGGTGCTGTATTCGTATCACCGGGGAGATAAATATAAACTCGAAATTGAACTCGGACGCTATCATACCCATTCCGGAGAGTTAAATTTTGCGACCCAAACCAAGTAAGGTAAGCCGAAATCAAAAAGGTTTTAGATAATATTAAACATTCTAGCAAGAAGGAGGAGAAATCATGGCGATTGTCGATGCAAAAGAAATGCTCTTGAAGGCAACGGTTGAAAAGTATGCCGTGGGTGCATTTAACTGCACCAATCTGATCCAGATGGAGGCCGTCGTGGAAGCGGCGGTTGAATTGAAGGCACCGCTGATTCTACAGGCCTCGGTGGCACCGTCAAAATTTTTGAGTCCCCGGGTGATCGGGGCAATTTTCAAAACCCTGGCAGAATCCGCACCAATTCCCATCTGCCTGCACCTGGACCATTGCAACGATGTCGAATTTTGCAAGCAATGCGCGGATGCCGGCTACACGAACATCATGATCGATGCCTCCAAACAGGAATTCAATGAAAATATCCGGCAAACCAAAGAGGTGGTAGATTATTGCCACGGACTGGGAAACATTTCGGTGGAGGGAGAATTGGGCACCGTATCCGGCGTGGAAGATCAGGTGAAAGTAGCTGAAGACGAAGCCCAGCTGTGCGATCCGGAGCAGGCTATGGCGTTCGTTGAACAGACCGGCATAGACATTTTTGCCCCTGCCATCGGTACCGCCCACGGGGTTTACAAAACCAAGGATCCGAAACTCGATTTTGATCGACTGAAAAAAATCGCCGAAATGATCAACGGTCAGGAAGCCCGTGTACCGCTGGTGATTCACGGCGGAACCGGTCTGCAGCCGGATGTCGTCAAAAAATTGGTCTCGCTGGGTGGCTCCAAGTATAACGTGTCAACGGATTTGAAGCACTGCCTGATCGACACCACCTATGACTATATTTCAGATCACCGCGACGAGTACAATCCGGGCAAGGTCGATGCGGCGGTCAAGGAAGCCATCAAAGACAGGATTAAGTACTGGATTGATTTGCTGGGAAGTGCCGATAAAGTTTAGAGGCCACCGAGAATATTTTAGCAAAATTTTTTACAAATTGCCGAGGGGCCAGGAATTTTTTTTGTCATGCCCGCGCAGGCGGGCATCCAGATTTGTCAGTAGTTTATTTCTGGATTCCTGCTTGCGCAGGAATGACAATCCTTGAAAAAAGCTCCTCTGCATCTGAATTAACTATGATGAAATCTAACATGGAGGAGAAGCAATGCCAGAACTAAAAGCCATATTTTGGGATCAGGACGGGGTGATCATTGATACCGAAAAAGACGGTCATCGGGTGGCCTTCAACAAGATGTTTAAAGAAGTCGGCTACGATTTTGAGTGGAGCGTAGACACCTATGGGGAGTTGCTTAGCATTTCGGGTGGTAAAGAGCGGATGCGCCATTATTTCACCGAAAAGGGCATCATCCTGGAAGGTGATCCCGAAAAAGACGCTGAACTGCTGTTAGACCTTCACAAGAAAAAGACAGCCTTATTTGTTGAATTGATCGAAAGCGGCATTCTTCCTTTGAGAACCGGTGTGAAAAGGCTCATGCAGGAGGCTATGCAAGCCGGTCTGCGTCTCGGGGTCTGCACGACAGCCAATGAACGTTCGGCCAACGCCATCGCCAAGGGTATGCTGGGAGACATCGATCTCGAATTCGTCCTGGCTGGCGATGTGGTCAAAAAGAAAAAACCGGATCCGGAAATTTATCTGCTGGCCTTGGAACGAACCGGCCTGTCACCGGATGAATGTATCGTGATCGAGGATTCGCGCAACGGAATTCTGGCGGCCAAAGCCGCCGGACTGAGGGCGGTGGCTACAACCAACATCTATACGGAAAATGAAGATCTTAGCGACGCATCGATTGTGGTGAGCTCCCTGGGTGATCCGGATGGCGAAAAAGGTGCCTTGAAAGCATCTGCCAAGCCGATTGAATTTGACGGCGTCTTGCATGTGGATCAGCTCATTCGCTTTTTTACAGATTAAAATCGCATTGTCTAGACCTTCTCTTAAAGGAACGCAAAATGATTGTTGGAATTCTAAAAGAAATCAAAGCCGAAGATAACCGTGTGGCCATGTCTCCCGGTGGAGTTGAGGTCATGCGGCAAAACGGACATTCAGTGCTGGTCGAAAAAAATGCGGGCAGAGCCAGCGGGTTCAACGACAAAGCCTATGAGAATGCGGGCGCAGAGATCGTCAAGGGATCCGGGGAGATCTTTGACCGTGCCAAAATGATTTTGCGCGTCAAAGAGCCCCAACCCTCTGAATCCGGATATCTCAAAAAAGGTCAGATATATTTTGCCTATCTTCACCTGGCCGCATCCAAAGATGTAACCCAGGCCATGATCAGGGCCGGATCCGTGAACATTGCCTATGAGACCATTCAAAAGGCAGATGGAACCCTGCCGCTGCTCACCCCCATGAGCGAGGTGGCCGGTCCCATGGCGATTCAGCAGGGGGCCAAATACCTGGAGATGGCTCAGGGCGGTCACGGGGTTTTGCTGGGGGGTGTCCCCGGAGTGGATCCCGGCACGGTGCTGATTATCGGCGGTGGCGTGGTGGGCATCAATGCCGCCAAATTGGCCTGCGGACTGGGGGCCAAGGTTTATATCCTCGACATCGATCTGGATCGCCTGCGGTATTTGAGTGATGTCATGCCCAGCAATTGCATTACGCTGATGTCCAGTCCGGCGGCCATCCGTGATGTGCTGCCAAAAGCGGACGTGGTCGTGGGGGCCGTGCTTGTTCCCGGTAGCAAGACGCCGACGCTGATCACCCGGGATATGCTCAAAACGATGAAAAAGGGCTCGGTACTGGTGGATGTTTCCATTGACCAGGGCGGCTGCTTTGAGACCTCTAAAGAGACGACCCATGCCGATCCGACTTACACGATCGACGGGATTGTTCATTATGCCGTCAGCAACATGCCCGGGGCCCTGCCCAGAACATCCACCCTGGCACTCAACAACGCCACCCTGCCGTATGCAGTGGAAGTTGCGAACAAAGGCTGGAAAAAGGCCATGAAGGAAAATTCAGAAATCAAGCGGGGAGCCAACGTGGTCAAAGGGCAGGTGACCTACAAGGGCGTTGCCGAGGCTTTCGGTCTTGATTATGTTCCCATCGATAAGTTGTTATAGCAGGCCCGGTATACAAGATACTCGATACTAGATACCCGTTTATAGATGCTGGACTTACTTTGGGTTACGCGTTACGGGGTGCGCGATTCGCTTCGCTAACCAAAGGGGGCAAACCACGGGTGTTAACGCGCAACTTAATTTTTCTACTTTTGATATTTAAGGAGCTTATTATGATTGTAGGGGTTTTGAAGGAAATTAAAGCCGAAGAAAATCGCGTATGTATGACCCCGGCCGGTGTGGAAGTTCTGAAGCAAAACGGTCATACGGTGCTGGTGGAAAAAAATGCCGGCACGGGCAGCGGGTTTACGAACACCGCCTATAAAAACGCAGGCGCGGAGATTGTCAATACACCCAAAGAAATTTTTAAGCGCGCTGACATGGTGATGCATGTCAAAGAACCCTTACCGGCAGAATATGACCTCATTCGCAGGGACCAGATCATTTTTACCTATCTCCATCTGGCGGCCGTGGAAGAATTGACCCATGTGTTGATCAAAAGCGGATCTATCAACATTGCCTATGAAACCATTCAAAAAACCGACGGGTCTTTACCGCTGCTAACGCCGATGAGTGAAGTGGCCGGACGCATGGCCATTCAGCAGGGTGCCAAGTATCTGGAAATGGCCCAGGGCGGTCATGGCGTTCTACTGGGCGGTGTGCCCGGCGTGGACCCGGGAACGGTGGTCATCATCGGTGGCGGCATCGTGGGTACCAATGCCGCCAAAATGGCCTGCGGTCTGGGGGCAAAGGTGTATATTCTCGATATGAACCTGGAGCGCCTGCGATATCTGAGCGATGTGATGCCCAGCAACTGTTTTTTGCTCATGTCGAAACCAACGACGGTCCGCAGGCTGATAAAGGAAGCAGATGTGGTGGTCGGCGCCGTGTTGATCCCGGGGGCCAAAGCTCCCAAGCTGATAACACGGGCTATGCTGAAAACTATGAAGAAAGGGGCCGTACTGGTGGATGTGGCCATTGATCAGGGGGGATGCTTTGAGACCTCAAAAGCGACAACTCATGGTAAACCGATTTACAAAGTGGATGGGGTGGTGCACTATTGCGTGGCCAACATGCCGGGAGCCGTACCCAAGACCTCTACCCTGGCGTTGACCAATGCCACGCTGCCATATGCAGTCGAAATTGCGAATAAAGGATGGAAAAAGGCCATGCAGGAAAACCCTGAGATCAGTTGTGGGGCCAACGTGGTCAAAGGCAAAGTCACCTATCGAGGAGTGGCCGAGGCGTTTGGGCTGAAGTTTACGCCCATCGATAAACTTCTATAGTGCAGGTATTATGAAATTAGACTCTAAAACGGCTATTGTTATTTATTTCTTTTTTACTCATTTTCGGTTGTTTTAGGTGTCAGTTTTCAGGTGTCAGGTGTCAGAAACAAATATCAGGTTTCGGGTGTCGGGTGTCAGGATACTACCGAACATCAATAGACAAAATCCGGCACTTCCGTGCTGCTGTAATCGTCGTTAACTATTGGACCGATGTTATGATAGGGTTAGGACCCGACCAAGCCGAAAAAAAATAACGATTTATCCGCTGCGGCAGAAAAACTGACACCTGAAACCAAAAAATCGTGGCAAGATTAAGATTCAAGTTTATGTGCGGGGCGAGTTTTTGCCACCCCACGAACTAGAAATATCCAAAAATTATTACAAAGGAGAAAAAAATGAGCAAAGAATTAAAAGATTGGTTCGTTCCATGGTTGATGACGGCGAGAGATTACAATACCAGCATTTTGGATCATGCATGGGCTCATCCGGAGCATGCGCGCATGATGTTGAATGAGAACCCGATTCCTCCATCTGACAAAGTGGTGAATGCGGTGGTCGATGCCGTCAGAAAAGGCAACCGCTATCCGGACAGTTTTAGAAGCTTGAGAGAGAAAATCGGCAAGATGTATGACTTGGGACCGGATAACGTGGCTATCTGCAACGGATCATCGGATACCATTGACGCCATGATGCGTGTCTTTCTGCAACCCGGCGATGAAATCATTATGTCCAATCCGACCTTCGGTTTATTTCCGGTGCGTGCCGAGCTTTGCGGTGCCAAGGTTGTTCAGATTCCGCTTCGCGAAGGCGATCTCCAATACGATGTCGAAGGTATGCTCAATGCCATTACCGAGCGGACCAAACTTATTTTAATTATCAATCCCAATAACCCGTCCGGTGTCTTTATCGATGATGATGATCTTAACCGTTTTTGTGAGACCGGTATCCCGCTGTGCGTTGATGAAGCATATGCGGCTTACACACCGGATAGGCCGACCAAAGCGCCGCTGATTAAAAAA
>JASFPE010000346.1:0-6396 GCA_050116155.1 Desulfobacterales bacterium | reverse complement strand
CTCTTCAAAGGGTTAAAACAGTATAACTCAGTATGTGGACTATTCGATGGTGCGCAACTATCAGATGAGATGCAGAATCAGGCTCTGTAAAAGGAAATCGCCTCAGATCAGATGGAATAGGAGGATCAAAGATAGCTTAACTGGATTTATATCCAAATTTATGGGTTTTAGTCAACAGATTGGAGCTTCCGAAAACTGGTGATATATAAAAATATCACAAATTTCACCAAAGTTGGGATACAAATTTTTTCTATGCTACGCGTGGCGGTATTTACTTCTTTTACTTTACTATATAACGTAGATGAAATCACAACTCCGGTAAAAGTATAGTATCATGAATGATGGTTGTCAGGTCAAGAAAAGCTTATTTTTTATTATTGTAAAATCGTTTCCGTCCAACGACAGATAATAATTGGAAGATGCGGCACCTTATCTGATATCTGTTATCTGTCCCCAATCATCTGTTTGCTGACACCTGACACCCGACACCTGAAACCTGATACCACTGGTAATCAGCGGCCAGAAACCAGCAACCAGAGATGTATCTATTATGTGGTTTGGAATGTTTTTGGAAAAATACGGCTGCCAATTGGATAGCGGTGGTGAAAAAGCGAGAGAAGAGGGGCCTGGGCGACCAGGCCCTGGAGATGAAGGCGAATTACTCCACTTCGACGTTTATCTGTTTGGGTTTTTCTATCTGCGGCCTGGGGATTTTAACTTTGAGAACACCATCTTTAAAGGTGGCTTTGATCAGTTCAGGTTGAATTCTTTCCTGAAGTGTAAATGAGCGTTCAAATGTTCCGAAACATATTTCTTTGCGATAATAATTTTCTTCGTTAATTTCCGGTTCGGGAAATCTTTCACCCTTTAGCGTGAGCACATTGTCCTTGACTTCAACGGACACATCTTCTTTTTGGATTCCCGGCAGCTCTGCCCTTAAGACAAGCTCGCCTTTGGTCTCATAAATGTCTACTGCCGGTCTCCAGGCACACTCTTTCATATCGTCATTCAGATCCCGGGTTTGTCCAAATGACTCGTTGAATAAACGATTAATGCGATCCTGCAAGGTGGTCACATCCCTGAAAGGATCCCATTTTACGATGGTCATAATATGTCCTCCCTTGTCAAATGGTTCTTTTTCCACCAAACTAATCATGGTTGCAACCATGTCAAGATAAGTCGACGCGTCTCTTTACAAACCATATTTTCAATGTTATTTTGATGTAATTCTTCAATGGGGGAAATGGTCTATCACTATGCACCTACGCGTTTTCAGATATTTCAATCGGAAAAAGTAACCCCTGGGGGCAATAAGTTTCTTTATGCAAAATTGGATCAGATACGCGATGCTCGATTCTCGATCCTCGATGACTAATTTGACGCGGTTTTTGTCTTGAGTTATCGAGTATCCTGCATCCAGCATCGAGCATCAGCCCCATGTGTTAAAAGAAATAATTTACAAACATTTACCTAATTTTGTCGATATCGTATCACCATGTAACTAGATATGGGAGCCGAAAATGGATTACATAAAAATACGGTTTTCGGACGATTTTAGCCATTTGAGTTCCAAATTCGAAAAAACGATTGACGATATGTTCCGGTCGATGAGTCCGGGGTTTGCGCTGGGTGAACGTACATGGAGACCCCCAATGGATATTACGGAAACGCCGGAGGAAATTATTATCGTGGCTGAAATTGCTGGAGTTGACAAAGATGATTTGGATGTCGAAATCAGCAGCAAGGCGGTAAAAATTCAGGGCAATCGTCTCGCCCGGCATTGCTCCACCGACGCCACCTATCGGCTTGCTGAAATCCAATACGGTAACTTTGAACGAACCATTTTTCTGCCGGCACCCATTGATCCTGAAGTCGTATCTGCAGCCTATACGAATGGCTTCCTGGAAATCCGGCTGGCTAAGTTGCCACGGGATGTCACCCATAAGATACCGATTTCAGAAGATTAATGGAACTTTTGTATAATAATCGGTAATGCTTTGATATTTGGAGGTGCTCATGGCGGATCCGCAAACACCCGTCGAGGTTGATGCTGAAAAGATTCCGGAATTGCTTCCCATCCTTCCTTTGTATGATGCCGTGCTATTTCCGAAGATGGTCTTACCACTGGTCGTTATGCAAGGTGAGTCGGTCCAGCTTGTTGATGAGGCCATGGCAAAAAACCGCATTATTGGTCTGATTGTATCCAATAAGCCGGAGGAGAATAAATCGCCCGGACAGGAAGATCTGGCAGACGTCGGGGTTAGTGCATTGATTTTGAAAATGGCCAAAACCACCGACAATCGATCCCAACTGTTGGTCCAGGGATTAAGCCGGTTTAGAGTTAAATCCTTTGAAGAGGGGCGGCCCTATCTGCGAGCCCGCATCGAACTCTCTAAAGAAATAGAACGGAAAGACAATGAAACCGAAGCATTGATGTCCAATGTCATCGGTCAGTTTTCCCGCACTGTCGAGCTGTCTCCCGGACTTCCGCCGGAAATCGGACAGATGGCGAAGACGATTCAAGAGCCGGGTACCTTGGCGGATATGGTGGCCTCCACCATCAATGCCACGTCGGAGGAAAAGCAAAGAGTCTTAGAGCTTTTAGATGTAAAAGAACGGTTAAAAGAGGTCATGCGCCTGCTTAACCATCAGGTCGAAATTCTTGAGCTGGGCAATAAAATTCAAAGCCAGGTCAAGGGCGATATGGATAAAAGCCAACGAGAATATTATTTGCGCCAGCAGCTCAAAGCCATTAAAGAAGAACTGGGTGAAAAAGATGAGACCCAGGTCGAAATTGAAGAATACAGAGTAAAAATTGAAGCCAAGAATCTGCCTGAAGAAGCCCGCAAGGAAGCAGACCGTGAACTGGATCGGTTGTCTCGTATGCATCCCTCCTCTGCCGAATATACCGTTGCCTCCACCTATCTGGACTGGATTACATCACTTCCATGGCATGAGCGCACCGAAGATAACCTAAATATTAAAGAAGCGAGAAAAATTTTAGATGACGACCATTATGGTCTGGAAAAGCCCAAGCGGCGCATCATTGAATTTTTAGCAGTAAGAAAGCTGAGGCCCGAATCCAAGGGCCCCATCTTGTGTTTTGCCGGACCTCCCGGAACCGGGAAAACATCCTTGGGTCAATCCATTGCCCGGGCCCTGGGACGTAAATTCCATCGCATTTCGTTGGGCGGCGTTAGGGACGAAGCAGAAATTCGAGGCCATCGACGCACATACGTGGGAGCGCTTCCCGGCCGCATCATTCAGGGCTTGCGGCGCGCCGAGTCCAACAACCCGGTTTTCATGCTGGATGAGATTGACAAGGTCGGCAGCGATTTTCGCGGTGATCCGTCTTCTGCGCTGCTGGAGGTTTTGGATCCGGAGCAGAATTTTTCCTTTACGGATCATTATATGGATGTGCCTTTTGATCTTTCCAGAGTTATGTTTATCACCACGGCCAATATCCTGGATACGATACCGCCGGCGCTGCGCGACAGGATGGAAGTACTGGATTTGCCCGGTTACACCATGGATGAAAAAGTCAAAATTGCGAACCGTTATCTCATCCCCCGCCAGCGCGACGAGCATGGCATCAAGGCCAAACAAATTAAGTTCACTGTTGGTGCCGTAAAACAGATTATTACCGGATATACCCGTGAAGCCGGACTGCGGAATCTGGAAAGAGAAATCGCCAATATCTGTCGCGGAGTTGCCAGCAAAATTGCCGAGGGTAAAACCAAATCCTTTAGCATAAAAGTGGAGGATGTCCACGGCTATCTTGGGCCCATTCGATTTACTTCTGAAACCAAAGCCAGGATAACAACGCCCGGAGTGGCCACCGGACTTGCCTGGACCCCCACCGGCGGCGAACTTCTGTTTATTGAGGCCACGGCGATGAAAGGCAAAAAGGGCTTGCAATTGACCGGGCAGCTGGGCGATGTCATGAAGGAGTCGGCCATGGCCGCACTGAGTTTCATTCGGTCAAACGCAAAATCTTTAAACATTGACGAGGAGTTTTTTGAAAACCACGATATACATATTCACGTCCCGGCCGGTGCGATCCCAAAAGACGGGCCTTCTGCCGGGGTAACCATGATGACTGCCTTGACATCGCTTTTAATGAATAAGACCATCCATAAAGATCTTGCCATGACCGGTGAGATTACCCTGAGAGGGCAGGTTCTGCCGGTTGGCGGTATAAAGGAGAAGGTGCTTGCTGCGCATCGAGCAGGTATCAAAAAGATCATTTTGCCGGATTGGAATCGTAAAGACTTAGAAGACATACCGAAAAATGTTCAAAAAGACATTCGATTTCATTTTGTTGATAAAATGTCAGATGTCTTAACCATCGCCTTAAATAGCAAACAGCCACGGGCAAGGACCAAAAAGCAAAAAAGGAAATAAGGACCTACGCTTTTTTTGGTATTTCAATCTGAAAAGTGACCCTGCGGAATCAGATACTCGATTCTCGACACTCGATGACTAATTTGACACGGTGTAATTCACTCGAAACAAAATCGGGGTTGAGCCGTTATCGAGCATCCAGCATCCAGCATCGAGAATCGAGTAACGAGCATCGAGGATCGAGTATCGATCATCGAATGTGGAGATGCGTTGCAATATGATCCCCATATTAAAAGTCGAACACCATGCGGTTTGGTGGTCTCCTCTACGGCTGTGCATCTTTTTGTTGTTTTTCATTGTCAGTTGTACCACCAGCACGCCCCATAGCAAACCCCCCGAACAAAAACCCGGATATCCGAAACCTTACAAGGTTTACGGTAAATGGTATCAGCCGTTGCCAGATTCAAAAGGCTTTCGCCAGCGTGGTATCGCATCATGGTACGGCAAGGACTTTCATGGCAAAAAAACGTCCAACGGTGAGATTTATAACATGTATGCCATGACAGCAGCCCATAAAACACTCCCGTTAGGTACGTATGTTCGGGTTCACCATCTTGAGAATGGTAAAAAAATTGATGTCCGCATAAACGACCGGGGCCCTTTTGTGCGCGGAAGGATTATCGATCTTTCGTATACGGCCGCGTCTAAAATAGGGCTCGTTGGCCCCGGAACAGCTAAGGTTGAAATTTATGCTTTAGGCACCCCTTCAACCACAGATGGAGGCACCAGCCGTTCCTACGTTCAGCGTGACTATTATCATGGAAATTTTACCTTTCAAGTGGGGGCGTTTTTGAATCGCGAAAATGCCGAACGTTTAAAACGCGAACTGGCGCAAACCTATAAAAATGCCCACATTACTTTGTACGACAATGGCGAGGAGACCTTTTACAGAGTGCGCGTCGGTAAAGTGCATACCTTGGAACAGGCCAGTGATTATGAAGCCTATTTGATACAGCAGGGATTTCCGGATGCGTTTGTCGTTGCGGAATGAGAAATAGGTTTTAAAGGAATGGATCCTAATTTTATTTTAATTTTTGGACAGGATTAACAGGATTATCAGGATTTCTCTTTTTTGTCCGCTCTCCGGAAGAGAGCGGACAAACCCAATTGCCTTCGGCTATAAATTATAATTCTAATATCAATTGTGAATTTATTAGTTTGATAATATTGTCATTCCGGCGAAACAGACTGTGTCGTAATTCACAAAAGCGCTTAAATTCTGCCTGTCATGCCGGACTCGATCCGGCATCCAGTTGCATAATAATCTGAAAAAACTCTGGATAGCGCTAAAGCTTCACTTCGTGCCCGGGTCAAGCCCGGAATGACAAAACAGCAATATGTGTCGTTTTGTCAATTACGACACAGTCTCGAAAGCCGGAATCCAGTCATTTCGATAGCTTCTGGACTCCGGCTTTCGCCGGAGTGACGGAATTGGGACTTTTTAAGAAGCAATCAATAATTAAATTTAGATTATGTCTAATTCAAGAAAATATGTGATTCCGACGAAGTCAGATTGAGTTTTCTCAGTATAATTCGTCTTAGTTTTAAGGGACAATTAGAAATGCTTAAAAAAGTTGTTTTCCTTGACCGGGACGGTACCATCAACCGTGATTCACCCGGCTATATCAAAAGCCGGGAGGAATTTGAGTTTCTGCCCGGCAGCCTTAAGGCCATTGAGGAGCTTACCGCCAAAGGATTTGCCATTTTTGTCATTACCAACCAATCCGCGCTTCCCCGCAATCTGATATCTCTCGAAGAACTTGAGCGCCTTCATGCCATGATGTGCAAGATCGTTCAGTCAAACGAAGGAAAAATTAAAGATATCTTCTATTGCCCCCATATGCCAGAAGATGATTGTGACTGCCGCAAACCGGCACCGGGTTTGATTCTTCATGCACAACGCAAATATTCGATCGATCTGGCGGATGCAGTGATGGTGGGGGACAGCCACCGGGATATCGAATGTGGGCACAATGCCGGCTGTGGGAATAC
>JASFPE010000345.1:0-6397 GCA_050116155.1 Desulfobacterales bacterium | reverse complement strand
ATAGTTGCGCAATACGGGTTGCGCGGCACGCGGTTTGAGCTGCTGCCGATTTGAACCGTGTGAAATGGTTTCGCACACCTTGTCATACACCGCGTACCTCTCAGCCCGTAATGCAAAACTCGCACCCCACAACGCGCATCGCGTACCACGTGTCACGTACCCCGCAACGCGTAACCCGCACCACACACCGCGCTACGCAGTGACCGCCTGAAAGAGTTCTTTAGCATGATACGAACTACGGACAAATGGTCCGCTGGCAACTTCGGAGAATCCCATTTCAAGGGCGATTTCACGCCATTTTTCGAATTCTGCAGGAGGGATATATCGTTTCACCGCAAGATGTTCTTTTGTTGGCTGTAAGTATTGACCTATTGTCAACATGCGGCAGTTTGCCTGTAACAAATCACGAAGTACCCTTTTAATTTCGGCGGCCTCTTCACCCAGGCCCAGCATTAATCCTGACTTGGTGGGCATGGAGAAACCCAAAGCGTGGACGCGGCCGATCAATTCCAATGAACGCCCGTAGTGCGCTTCCGGCCGAACCAGGGGATAGAGGCGCGGGACAGTTTCAATGTTATGATTCAAAACATCGGGTTCGGCCTGCAACACGGTCTTAAGCGCTTGGGCGCTACCCTGAAAATCCGGTATTAAGACCTCTACACAGGCTTCCGGTATTTTCCTGCGTATCTCTGCAATTGTTCTGGCAAATAATCCAGAGCCGCCATCCGGTAAGTCGTCACGGGTAACCGATGTGACGACTACATATTTCAGACTCATTTGGCGGGCAACTTCTGCGACCCGACGTGGTTCATCCGGATCCGGTGGTTCCAGAGGTCCCGGGGCAACCGAACAAAATCGACAATTACGGGTGCAGCGGGATCCCAGGATCAGAAAAGTCGCCGTCTGCTGGGCAAAGCATTCCCAGATGTTTGGACACCTGGCTTCCTGGCAAACGGTATGTAACCGGTCCTTCTGGAGCATGGCCCTGACGTTTTCATACGATGCTCCGGAGGGCAGTCGTCGCTTTAGCCATCTGGGTTTTTGCACTAAAACGGTGGCTTGAGACTTTTGTTTCATGATTTTATTGGTGTTTAGTATTTAGTGTTTGGTTGTTTGGCTAATGCTAACTGCCCGTTTACGTTACAAAACACAAAACACAAAACACGAAATACGAAACACAAAACACAAAACACTAAACACATTCGGTTATGTGTTCATCCTTTTGATTTCCCAAAATACCCCGTAGCCCTGCATAGCTACTTTCGACGAATTGCATGCCAAAAACCGATTCAAAATTTTCTTTTAGTTTTTCTTGCACACGAACCATGGACACACTTCTGGACAGCTCTTGCTTCATGGAGGTCATTTGAACATCCTGCAGGCCACAGGGCTGAATCCAGGAAAAGGGTAACAAGTCTAAATTAACATTCAGGGCCAGACCATGAAAACTGACGCCTTTGCGAAGCGCAATGCCGATGCTTCCCAATTTTTTTCCACCAATCCAGATTCCCCGGTTAACAGAGCTCTGTTCGGCCTTAATTCCCCAGAGGGCAACCGTCTTCAGCATTACCTTCTCCAATGCTCCAACAAATTCCACCACACCGATCCTAGCGGCATGCAGATTCATGATGGGGTAAACAATGAGTTGCCCGGGGCCGTGATATGTAATATTGCCGCCCCGTTCAACCTGCACCACCGGAATGCCGGATTTTTCGAGAAACGATTCAGAGACCAATAGATTCTCATCTCCACCGCGGCGGCCGAGAGTATACACGGCGGGATGTTCCAAAAAAAGGACTACAGCAGACGAAACGTCATTCTTTATGCGTGCGTCCACAAGGTCGGTCTGCAGGTTCCAGGCTTCCAGGTAGTCAATAAGGCCCAGGTTGGCGTAATAACATCTCTCGCGTTTCGTGTTACGCGTTGCGCGTTGCGCGATACGGGTTTCGTGTTTCGCGTTTTGCGTTCCTGGCAACACTGTTTCTGTTGTCGGTTTGCTCGAATCGCTTTCGCAGTTTTTTTTGGTTAGATGCATTGAAGCCTCAATCGTTAATTTCACCGGCGCTGTGCCTCATAACTCGTACCGCGTACCCCGTACCCCGAAAGTCGTAACCCGCACCCCGCACCACGATTTTAACCCCTCAAGCACGGCTTTCTGGCGGCAGCCGTTTCATCCAGCCTCCTGCTTTTAGAGGATTTGGGAGCCTCATACAATAGATCCGGATTTTCCTTGGCTTCTTTGGCAATGGCTTTCATGGAATCAATGAAAAGGTCGATATCTTCTTTAGACTCGGTTTCCGTGGGTTCAATCATGATCGCACCGGGAACGACCAGAGGGAAATAAATCGTCGGCGGATGAAAACCATAATCCATCAGGCGTTTGACCATGTCCAGGGTGGTTACTTTGTGAACCTGTTGCTCTTTATCGGAAAAAACGCACTCATGCATACAGGGACGATCATAGGCGAGGTGAAACGCATCTTTCAAATTTTCTTTGATGTAGGCGGCATTTAGTACTGCCAATTGACTGGCTTTTTTCAGATTAACAGCACCCATGCTCAAAATATAGCTATAAGTCCTGATCAATACCCCGACATTTCCGTAAAATGCGTGTAGCTTTCCAATGGATTGGGGGTAATCGATAGAGAGTACAAATTTACCCTCATTTTCGATAACGCGGGGTATGGGAAGAAATGGCTCCAGATGTTTGCGAACACATACCGGTCCGGAACCCGGACCACCACCTCCGTGAGGAGACGAAAAGGTTTTATGCAGGTTCAAATGCAGCACATCAACGCCGATGTTTCCCATGTGCACGATTCCCATCACCGCGTTCATATTGGCACCGTCGCAATATACCAGACCGTCTTTGGCGTGAACGATTGCGGAAATTTCTTTGATATTTTCTTCAAACAATCCCAGAGTGTTGGGGTTGGTTACCATAATACCGGCCGTTTCCTCATCCATGATCTGGGCGACATCCTGGGGTGCCAGAATGCCTTTTTCATTGGATTGTATTGGCACCGGTTTGTACCCGCATAATGCAGCGCTGGCCGGATTGGTCCCATGGGCGGTATCCGGAACGATGATTTTTGATCGTGGCGACCCTTTGCTGTTGTGATATGCATAGAACAGGAGCATACCGGCCAATTCGCCGTGGGCGCCCGCTGCCGGTTGCAGAGAAGCGGCATCCATGCCGGTAATCTCCACCAGATATTGCTCCAGTTCAAACATGAGCTGGAGAACGCCCTGAGACATATGAGGCGGCAGCAGCGGATGTGCACCGGCAAACCCGGGCTGGCTCACCTGTCGTTCATTGGTTTTCGGATTGTACTTCATGGTACATGATCCCAATGGATACATACCGCTGTCCACACTAAAATTCCATTGGGACAGACGAATAAAATGACGGATAACATCGACTTCACTTAAATCCGGAAAATCGGGACCGTCTCCCAAGGCAGATTCATCCACAGGATAGGATGCCACGTCCCGTCGGGGGAGAGAAAATCCACTTCGTCCTTTTTTACCCTTTTCCCAAAGCAGGGGTTCATTAAATATAAGACCGGTGGAACCAGGGAATTCTTTCATGTCACTGTCTCCTTCAACAGCTCTCACTTGGTTTTTGAATATCGAATATCGAACAAGGAATATCGAATATCGAAGTGTGGCATCGCTTCACTCTGTCTTTTTATATTAATAAAAATGATAGAATACCTTACTTCGACACTCATAATTCGATATTCGATATTCAATGTACGTTTAATTCAATTTAATCTTAAGTCGAAGGCGATACATCTTCACGGAAGTGAAGGAACGTTGTTAAGGTTTTTTTCCAAATATTATTTAATTTCTTTGACTAGTGTGTCCATATCCTCCTTGGTTATGGTCTCTGTAACACACAACAAATAATGATGGGCAAGCTCAGGATAGTAGCATTCCAGAGGTAGCCCCGCCATGATTCGTTTCTGCAACAGGTCTTGATACGTGGCATCAAATCCTTGCGGAAACTGGACCACAAATTCATTAAATGTCGATTGACGAAACGGTAAAGTATAGCCGGCTTTGCGCAGCTGATCTTTGAGATATTCGCATTTGTCATAGTTCAATCGGGCGAGTTCCTTGAAACCGCTTCCGCCCAGCGAAGCCATATACATACTGGCTGCCAAGGCACATAGGCTGTGATTCGTACAGATATTTGAGGTGGCTTTTTCGCGACGAATGTGTTGCTCACGGGTGGCCAGTGTCAGCACAAATCCTCTTTTATCGTCCACATCTACGGTCTGACCAACAAGCCTTCCCGGCATATTGCGAACATACTTTTGTTTGGCGCTAAACATTCCGAGGGCCGGCCCTCCAAAGCTGCGCGGTATTCCCAGACTCTGTCCCTCGCCACAGGCGATATCGGCGTCATGGCTTCCGGGATTTTTGTACATTCCGTATGCCAGCGGTTCGGTGAAGCAAACCACAAACAACGCTCTTTGGGAATGGGTCCTCTCGCCGATGGATTGCAGATTTTCAATGCATCCTAAAAAGTTGGGAGATTGTACGGCAACGGCAGCCAAATCTTCTACATCTTCTATGTTTGAAAGATCGGTAACTCCGTCTGCGGTATAGGGTATCTCGATAATTTCATAGCCGGTGGGTGCGAAATAGGTTTGAACCACCTGACGGTAGTTCGGATGAACCAGGCGAGAGACAGCCACCCTATTTTTGCGCGATATTCGCACCGCCATCAGAAGGGCTTCTGCCAAAGAGGAGGCCCCGTCATATTGGGATGCGTTGGCAACCTCCATGCCCAGAAGGCGGGCTGTGAGCGTTTGATATTCAAAAATCGCTTGTAGCGTACCTTGACTTATTTCCGGTTGATAAGGTGTATAAGCAGTTACAAACTCCGAACGGGACAATAAATAAGATACGGATTGAGGAATATGGTGATCATAGCTGCCGGCGCCCAGAAATATTTTATATTCCGGCGATACCGCCATGGTGACGGCAAGCCTATCGATATGATTGTTTAACTCCCATTCCGTTAATGCCTCCGGCAGCTTTAGTTCGCCTGAGCTGCGACAATCCTGAGGTACGGTGGGAAACAGATCCTCCAGGGATTTAATACCAATCGCCTCCGACATGGCCGCAATATCTTCAGGGGTGTGGGGGAAGTACCGCATGGATGTTATCCTTTCAATTTTTCAAGATAAGCATCGCCGGTCAACAAGTCATTCATCTCCGAGGGATCATCGGGCTTGACTTCAATCATCCAGCCCTCATTATACGGGCTGTTGTTGACCTGTTCGGGAGAATCCTCCAAGGCCGAGTTTACGGAGACAACTTCGCCGCCGACCGGCATATAAAGTTCAGACACCGCCTTTACAGATTCCACTGTTCCGAATTCCTCGCCTTTTTCAAAGCTGTCGCCATCTTCGGGCAATTCGACAAATACAATATCACCCAGCTGATCCTGGGCATAATCGGTAATTCCGATTTTCACAGTGTCACCTTCTAGCTTAGCCCACTCATGAGATTCGGCATAGCGTGCATCCTCGGGTAAATGTAGTTCAGAGAGTTCTTTCATTGCGTTGCCTCCTTTTGGTGTATTCGCTGATAGTTTTGAGTTTATGCATTTTTAAATAGATCGAATGTCGATGGTTGAGTTATGTGCACGTGCTTTTCAAATATGAATATCTATTTTAGTCGAGATCTAGCACATATGGAACATTCAAATTGTAGCTTTTATACACGACAAATGTTTCCACTGATTGAACGTCTTTAATCTTAGATACCTCTTCAGTGTAAAATTCTAGCAAACCAAATCCTGGTTTTAATAGAACCACCAGGATTAAGTCAAACCGACCCGTAACCACACTGACTGAAACCACGCCTTTTATTTTACTGAATTCTTCACCTTTTTTTACTAAATCCATGGTTTGTAGTTTAACCCCTACCATTATCACGCGATGCCCGTTTATGGCTTGGGGATCCACCACACCGGAAATTTCCAGAATACCTTCCCGCATTAACTTATGGACGCGGGTCCGCACCGTATTTTCGGAAAGAGACAGTTCCTCGGCAATTTTTTTATAAGATTTTCTTCCATTGCGGAGATGTTTAATGATGGCAAGGTTTGTATGATCTATATTCATAGGCTGAGATGGGATTTGAAATTAATCATTCAGATCGAAATGTAAAAAAAATTGATGATTCTGTCAATAAATAATTTATTTTCTTATGATTTCATCAAAAAATCGATATTTTTTTTAATATTAGCAAAATTTTCCTATTTGTACCCAATTTTTGAAGGCCAAAATCAATTTATTATGACATGGCCAGCACCTATTTTATAAATCTGTTTGTTCGTAAAATGTATGTCAAATACATGGGTTTTCTTTGATAAAAG
>JASFPE010000344.1:0-6404 GCA_050116155.1 Desulfobacterales bacterium | reverse complement strand
GATTTGCGCTTTTTTATGGGTCTATTACGGTTATCCAGCTTCAAACTACGAAGGTATTAATGTGGAATCGACTCGAAATCGTTGCGGCCAGGCCCTGGCCAGAAATGATGATGTCGACATTGATTTTGTAGCCGGAATACCCGACTCTGGCATCGGTCATGCCATCGGCTATGCCAATGAGAAAAAAGTCCCCTACGTTCGGCCGTTTGTTAAATACACTCCCACCTGGCCACGGAGTTTTATGCCACAAAACCAGAGTATCAGAGATCTGGTGGCGAAGATGAAACTGATTCCAATCAGAGATCTTATTGAGGAAAGAAACGTTCTTTTTTGCGAAGACTCGATTGTACGCGGCACCCAATTAAAAGACAATATCCAAATTTTGTACGATTACGGGGCTAAAGAAGTCCATATGCGACCGGCCTGCCCTACCCTCATCTACCCCTGCGAATTCTTGAATTTTTCACAATCCCGATCGACCCTTGATCTTGCCGGCCGAAGCGCCATAAAAGAGCTTGAGGGGACTGATGAGACCACTTTAGATGAATATGCGCAGGCAGGTTCAGCGCAAAATCTGGCCATGGTCGATCAAATACGGAAACGATTGCGGCTGACGACCCTAAAATATCAGAGACTGGAAGATCTGGTGGAAGCCATCGGACTGCCCAAGGACAAGTTATGTACGCATTGCTGGGATGGGAGTAGTTATTTCTAGATAATGGATCTGCCCGCTTCGACGGGCGCCTTCCGATACAAAATTATAAATACCCAACCGCTCTTTAGATCCTTAAAAGTTATTCTTGTGCATTTTGTGGCAAGAAAATTATATGGGGATATTTTCACCAGCTTGCAATAATTGAATATTGTCGATTGAATATTGAATATTTACGGAATTCTATCAATTTTATTATTATCATTGAAATGGCGGAGCGCAGCGACCACCTCAAATATTCAATCTTCAATTTTCAATTTTCAATTTTATTTTTCCGCCGCAGGCGGATCTGGTTTTGCGTATGATCAACATCGACCGCTTCGATTGAATAACAGGCAGGTGGTAATTTTCCAGCGTTAGCGTATAAGAATAAGATTCGCCGGTTGACGGCGGTATTTTTTCCAATACGGTTGACTGCAGTTCAGCGACCTTTTTTTTACCCATCTCACCTTTCAGGGCGATGATCATTCCTCGATCTGCCAGCAAAGGCAATGCCAGTTTTACAAATTCTACCAATGATGAGAGCGCACGGCTGATGATTACGTCAAAAGCCGAGGCAACATGAGCGTCTTTTGCCAGTTCTTCGGCCCGAACCTGGCGTGCATTAATATTTTCAAGCTCTAAGCTTCGAATGCTGTGTTTTAAGAAACTGATCTTTTTGCGCGAACCATCGATAAGCGTAACTGCAAGAGAGGGGATTAATACCTTGAGAGGAATACCCGGAAAGCCACCGCCGGAGCCGATGTCAAGCAGTGAGGAAGACGCTGGTATCCACCGGGCCGGTGCAATGGAATCCAGGTAATGTTTGAGCGCAATTTCGCCGGGATCGGTAATGGCGGTGAGATTAATCTTTCGGTTCCATTTTATCAATTCGCGGGCGTGCAGACTAAATTGACGCGCCATTTGCTGATCTACACGAGTTTGAAATGCTTTGGCACCATCGATGATGAGATTTTCCCAATCTGGGGATCCAATGTCCATATCCGAGCTAATTAATACACACCCGTCGAACCTCGGCAATATCTGTCAATCCCCGAAAGACCTTGAGGATGCCGTCCTGCTTCAGGGTGGCCATACCCTCTTTCATGGCCAGCTCGAAGATCTGTTCGGTGTTGGCCTGCTTTTTGATCATCAGTTTTACCCGGGCGGTGCCCTCCATCAATTCATGAATCCCCAATCGGCCGCGATAGCCGGTATCGGAGCAGGATTCACACCCCTTTGGCCGAAACAGCGTCATATCCTGATTGTATTCGATATCGGCTTTGTCAAACCACTTTTTACCATAATCGTTGACAATTTCTTCAAATTCCTCTTCGGAAGGATGATATTCCTCCTGGCAGTTTTTACACAGCCGCCGCACCAGACGCTGGGCCATCACCCCCAAAAACGCATCTGAAAAATTCAACGGATTCAATCCCATATCCAGCAGACGGGTGATGGTTTCCGGGGCACTGTTGGTATGCAGGGTGGAAAACACCAGATGACCGGTGAGCGAGGCCTCGATGCCGATGGAGGCGGTCTCCTCATCGCGCATCTCCCCGATCATGATCACATCCGGGTCGGCCCTCAAAAAGGCCCGCATCATGCGGGCAAAATCCAGTCCGATCTTGGGCTTGACCTCGGTCTGGCGCAGCCCGGCCTGGGTGATTTCGATGGGATCCTCGGCGGTCCAGATTTTGATGCCCGGCTTGTTGATATGCCCCAAAATAGCATGCAGCGAGGTGGTCTTGCCCGAACCGGTGGGGCCCACGGCCAGAATCAGCCCGTAGGGCTTGGCAATGACCTTTTTCATCACATCTAAATTGCGTTGGGTCAGCTCCATCTCATCCAGCTTCATGGCCCCGGCCGAGGCCAGAATTCGCAAAACCACATCCTCAAAGCCCCCGGCAGTGGGCAGGGTGGCCACCCGCAGCTCAAAGGGCGGCACCCCTTTGCGCCGAAATTTGATCTTGCCGTCCTGGGGCAGACGGCGCTCGGCAATATCTAAATTGCTCATGATCTTGATGCGTGAGATAATGCCGCGCACCATGGTATTGGGGACCTTCATGTATTCCTGGCAGACACCGTCGAGGCGAAAACGAATGCTGGTGGCTTTGGTGATCGGCGAGGGCTCGATGTGAATGTCGGATGAGTTTTTGCGGTAGGCGGCAATAATGACCTGATCCACCAGCTTGACCACCTTGCTGGAAGCCTCATCGACCTCATCGACCTCGACCTCCTCTTCTTCTTCTTCAAAGGCCACATCCGGCATCAGATCAAAATCTTCCATCACCTCATCCACCGAAGGCGCTTCACTGCTGCTGGCATTCTTCTGTGAATAAAAATGTTCGATAAAGGCCTCGATATCTTCGCGAATCGCCACACTCACAGTAATTTTATTGGTTTTCAACAGGGCCTTGATATTATCAGTTTTATTCAGATCCCGCGGATCATCCACCAACACCTCCACCCCATCTTTACTCCAAGAAAGGGGAATCCAGTATTCGTTCAGCAGAAATGCCTTCTTTAAATTGGTTAACAGCTCAAAGGGTACGGGAAATTCCGAATCAAAAGCCTGAAAAGGACAATCGTAAAACAGCGAAAATGATTTTCCGATGGCTTCCTTGGTGAGGTTAAAATGCTTGATCAGCACATGCTCCACGCTCTTGCCCATCTTCTTGGATAGCGCAAAAGCCTTTTGAAGCTGATCCGTGGTGACCATCTCCTCGCGTAATAGATAATCGTATTTGGATCCCGAGGTAAAAGTGGCCGAGATCGAATCCATGCGCTGTTTAATCTCCACATCGCCCGGATTCAACTTGTGGGCCATTTTATAACAATCCAGTGCATACTCGCGATGATCTCGTTTTTCCAGTTCCTGGCCGAGCAAAAATTTGATCTGTGCAAGCTTGCCTTTGTTAAGCTTATTATCTTTAATCAGTAAATCCAATTCTTCGACAGCCTTTGACGGTGAATGCAGTTTTAACAAACTTTCGGAAAGCTCGGGAATAATTTTTCCCACGGGATATTCTTCCGCAAATAATTTGGCAAATTCGGCCACCGCTTCCACATGCAATCCCATTTCTTTGAAAGCTGAGGCACTGTCAAGAATAGCCGGCACATCCCCCTGGTTAGAAAGGGTCTTCTTAAACATCGAAATTTCTTTTGCCGAAACGGCTTTGGGTTGGGTGTCCTCATGGTCGGCAATCTCTTTTTTAAGAAGGCCGATCCGCTTCTTGATGGTCTCGAGGGTTTCGCCGTCCTCGGAAGAAACTTGTGATAGAATATTCTCATAAATCTTCAGGGAATCGGTGAACAATCCCATTGAACGGCAAACTTCGGCCTCATTGATTCTGGATTCGACATCGGTTCTCATTGTTATTTATTTACCTTTCATCATCGCTTGAATAATCGCGACCATCGTTTGTTTGATTTTCCCGGCTTTAATGACGGTAATAAGATATCACAATTCAAACGCAACATGGCCATCGGTACAAACAAACCCACAAAAATGAGCAAATAACCAATATCCGTTCTTCTCATATATATTCTGCCCTTTTCGAAAATAAGATCCGTTTCCCGCATCCCGCCCAGTGCAGCGATAAATTGGCTCCAATTCATATTGTCAGAATTCCGGGGTATCTTGGAAGTAAATTTTTCAAAAACCAGATCTCCGGTAAACGACAATACCATCACGCCTTTAACACCGTCGATACTTAGAATATCTCTAAATATATCCTGCATTTTTCATACCAAAATCGCTGTCATTTCCACAAAATCTGAAACCTAATCACTCAGTACCTGTAGAATCTTATCTCGTGGACATTTTGGATCAATCACAATGACCGTTGTATTTTCCCTTACCAAGACGATGTAATCGTTCGCATCTCCCTTATCGACGTACCCCAGCATAAGCTTGCCAATATTAAAATAATCACCCAGAGTGGAAAGATTATCGACCTGATCATCCCATGAATTATCCTGATATATATCCTCTAAGCCGCATTGTTTACCGACTTTCTTTTCAATTTTAGCCTTGATGGTTTTGATGAGATCCGGGGAAGCCTGTTGCCAGGCAGCTACATTCTCCTTCACCGCCATGGGTATCTCTTCAGGCGCAGTTTCATCCTTCTGTCGCATGGCCTCCAAAATTAGCGGTTGAAGCTCTTTCTGAATCTTGTTTTCGGTTAGGGCACAGCCATTTTGAATTGATAAATTGACCTCATCCCATGAAAATATTTTGAAGGCCGCTGATTCTCCTTTAAGGTGATTTACTCTGGCATCGAGCAATTCACCTTCTTTAAAGAAAAGAATGCCTTTTTGTCCGGTAATTTTATCTTCCAGACGGATCGTACAGGTTTTCTGTTCCATCTCTATGAGTTGCAAGAACATCCCGGAGCTTACATTATGTAAAGTACCGCCTTCCGACTCCTTTCGCAAGGTCGCCATGATCTGACGGGCTAAATTTTCAATTAAAAAGGGTTTAGAAATATATCCGACCGCGCCACCCTCCCGAGCCAGTCGTTCCATTTCGGGAGTACTATATCCGGTGATCATAATTACGGGTATATCCGGATAATGCTCCATGATATGGGCCAGAAGTTCGAATCCATCCATACGTGGCATTTTCAGATCCGTAACCACAAGGGAGATGACGCTGGCTTTTAAATGTTCCAATGCAGTTAATCCATCTTCAGCCAATAGTACGGCAAAAGATTCCTGATACTTCTTAAAACCCTCTTTCAAGGCCAACAACATTTCCTTGTCATCATCGACGATCAGCACATTTTTTATCATTAACGGTCCTTTAAGCACTTCGTTAGACGAAATGGACAATATTTTGTCTGAGTTTGTAAGTTGCCGTTTTAATACTTGGGTCTGGTGCTGGATACTGGTTACTCGATTCTCGATAACGGCTCAAACTCGATTTTGTTTCCATTTAGTATCGTGCACCGAGCATCCAGCATCGCGTATCTGATTCAATCATGGACTGCCCCGATGGGACCACCTCTTCCCAGCGTGCTCTTGAAAGAGGTATGGCTTACTTCTATGACGCTTTCTCGATATCCACGATTCGAATGCCGGCAACGTAATCCACGGCTTCATATTTTTTAATATTAGAAATTTTTTTGGTGATGTCATTCATTTTTTTAATCTGGCGGTGGACTTTCATGACCTTTTGATGTGTTCGTCCGTCATGCTCAACTTCCATTAAGATCTCATTTAATAAATTGTTAACAATGGTCAGCGGCTGATTTATGCTGTGAGCCACGCCACCGGCCATTTCTAATACACCTTGAAACTTTTCGTCATTAGAACGCTCTTTTTTTTGATCTACGATTTCGGTAACATCGCGTGCGTGGCATATTATATGGTGCGCCCGGCCATCCGTTTTCATCAACATGGCATGACATTCAATGTGGCAGATTTTAGAGTTGTGGTCCAAAATCGAAAAAATCGCCTCATTGCGTCCTATTTTTAAGATATCAGACAGAAAAAGTAAAAAAATTTCTCTGTTGCTCGAAATAAAAAAATCAGACAACGGTTTTGACAGCAGTTTCTCCTTAGAAGTGCCGAACAACTCTGCGCCGCTTTGATTAATATCGATAATGTCACCCTTTAAATCAAATAAAATAATAATGTCGCTTATCGCATCTGTGGATGCATCGAGGCTGGGAGGCGCTTTTCTGTTATCGATCTCACCGGTTATATC
>JASFPE010000343.1:0-6407 GCA_050116155.1 Desulfobacterales bacterium | reverse complement strand
ACCCAGGGACGCCCCGAGCCTTCCCCCACCTTGATTTTGTCATAGCCCGATTCGCGCAACAAATCGATGACGGCTTCCAGAAAATCCATGGCCGTAGAGCCTGGAGGCGGATCGTCGCTGTTAAAATTTGGCTTAATGAGAATACGGTCCCCGGTTTTTAAGGATTTTTCAAATCCCCCGATGAGGTTTACAGCTTTTTGCACATCGCTTTTGACGTCTGTTTCGGTTATGACAAAAGACACCAGCGCCCTGCCATCGGTGGTATATGGATTGGGGTTGCGATGGCGAAAATCTACCTTTCCCACCACCTCTTTTTTTAGCAAAGGCGGATAATCTTTGGGACGCATCTCGATTAACTGGTCTAAATATTCTTCTCGGTGAAATATGACTTCTTCAGGTCTAAAACTCATCGGTGTCATCCTCCCCTCATTCGTATTAATGTCTAAAAATTTCCACGACGTATTGAAAGTTACCTTCCGCTATTAATAACTATCCACCGATTGGGGTGTCAATAGCAAATAGATATCAATAAGCCTGATATTGACCCCGGCAAACGATCATGTTAGTTAGTTTCCATCCTGTAAATCCTGTCTAAAAAAGAGTTAAAAATATAATCCATTCAAAAGCATATTACATAAAATAAACAAAGGGACATATACTTAATTTACACCTGCGAGGGGGGACAACATCATGAAGGCAATGGTGCTCGAAGAATTCGGAGGACCGGAGAAATTTCAGTGGAAGGAATGGCCGACGCCGCAAGTAAAGCCGGAAGAAGTGCTGATCCGCATCCGCGCCGTGTCCGTAAATCCCGTAGACTATAAAATGCGGGCCGGCCATCTGCCGATTCCCCTGCCGGACGTTTTGGGACGCGATGTGGCCGGCACTATCGAAGCCGTCGGCGAGGGAGTGGCCGAGTTCCGGGCCGGTGATGAAGTCTTCGCGGTGCTGTTCGGTCCCCGCAGCAACGGTGCGTATGCCCAGTATGTGAATGTACCGGCAGCATTTGTCTGTCCAAAACCCGATCGTCTGTCGTTCCAGCAGGCTGCCTGTCTGGGGGTTGCCGGAATGACTGCCTATGATGCCGTGGTGAACAAGGGCAGAATTCAACGGGGAGAAACTGTTCTTGTGACAGGAGGTTCAGGCGGTGTCGGAAGTTTTGCCATACCGCTGATGCGGTATTGCGGAGTCTCCTCAATTATTACAACGACCGGTGGCGATGAAAGTGCCGATCATTTAATCAATAATCTGGGTATCGATTCCAATGACCTGATTTACTACCAGCAGCTAAGTCTGGAACAAATGGAGGCTCGTATCCGGGAGATGACGGGGGGACAGGGGGTCGCGGTTGCTTTCGATTTTGTGGGAGGCGACATGAAAAAGCTTTGCTTCAATGCCACCGCTTTCGATGGTCGTGTGGTCAGCACCGTTGAAGAGCCACCGGAATTTGATTTCAATATCTGGCGCGCCGATGTCAGTCCGCTGTTTGCCAAGTCCGGCTCCTATAATTTTGTCGCGCTCAGCGCACGGGCCCGCAATGGTGGACCGGATGACTGGGGTGTGTACCGCGATATGATGGCCGGCCTGTCGAGATTGGTGGAGGCCGGACATTTGAGCCTGCCTAAGGCCACAGATCTGGGAGAACTGAACGAGGATAACATCCGTAAGGCCCACACGATGCTGGAGGGTGGTCATGTGAAAGGGAAATTGGTGTTAAAGGTAGATTAAGTACTTAGAAATCTATATTATGCGTTAATAAATTCGAAATTCGAATCTCGAAATTCGAAACAAATCCGAATACCGAATGACCAAAATTCAAAACATAAAGCAAATATTTCTTTTTACCTATTTACGTTTGCTCACTCTCGATGTTTAGGAAATTTAAACATTCGAATTTTGATATTGTTTCGGATTTCGTATTTCATGTTTCGGATTTATAGTTTGTAAACGGTTGATATCTTTTACTGGAAATGAAACGAGAATAACTGATTTCGATAAGGAAAGGAAAAAAAATGATCTACGTGATTGCGACAATTGAATTAAATCAGGATTGTAAAGATGACTTTTTGAACATCTTTAAAGACAATGTCCCCAACGTCAGGGCTGAAAAAGGCTGTATTAGTTATGAACCGACGGTGGACGTTGATTCAGGCATACCGGCTCAAGATGAATTGCGTTCTGATGTCGTCACAATTGTAGAAGCCTGGGATGACCTCGATGCCCTTCACCAGCACCTCAAAGCTCCTCATATGGCAGCTTACCGCGAAAAAGCCAAAGACCTGGTTAAGCAAGTAACCCTTAAGATTTTGCAGCCCATCTAAAATGAAGCCGTATCTGAATATAAGATAAAATCTGAAAAGAACAAAATCTTGATTGCTGCAGTTAAGCCGCATCTGCGCTCTGCGTGACCTGATAACCTCTTTTCAGGGCCTCCAAATTCAGCTCGATTTGCGAATCCGGGATGGTTGCCCGCACCTCATCTTCGGCCTGCCCGAGGTTAATCGGCATTGTCTTGCTTCCCACCAGCGCGCCCAACATGATGATGTTCGTGATAATGGCTGAACCAAGATCCAGGGCAATGTCTGTGGCAGGTACAAACCAGGCCTGTCCGGAAAGCTTGGTGATGGCGGATTCAAGTCCAGCAAGGTCAGGATACGTGACCTTGCCGGCCAGGGCATCAGCCGGCTGCACGATTTTTGTGTTGGATAGTACCATAACTTCCGAATTCCCAAGATTTTTCATCTGCCGTAACGCTTCCATCGGTTCCAGACTCAGGATGATGTTTGCCTGACCTTTAGGGATCATCGGACTGTGGAGGTGCTTTTTAGATATTCTGAGACTGCTAAATACCGATCCCCCGCGCTGGGCGGCACCAAATGTCTCTCCGATGGAGACGGTATAGCCCTGTGCGGTTAATATGCGACCGATGAGTCGGGAAATCAGAATGTTCCCCTGACCGCCGACACCACATACGACTAAATTGAACGGTTCCGGCCAATTTTTCATCAAGCGACCTCCTCTCTTCCAATAGCATTAAACGGACAGATATCAACACACACCCCGCAACCACTGCAAATATCTTCTCTGATCGTCGAATAATTTTCGAGGTTGTCCCAGACCAGTCCGGGGCAGCGGAATTCGCTGGTGCAAATTCTGCATTCTTCACCCTTGCATTTTTGGTGGTCAACATAGATGGTATAGGGCATGCGCTTATCTTGCTTGACCCGCACCAATTCACAGGTGCGTCGCATAATCAAGACCCGTACACCACTGTCTTCCTTGAGCAGATGGCGGATCGTCCGGATGCTGGTCCGCACATCAAATGGATCTGCTACGGTGACATGGCATCCCAGGGTGCGGCACAGATCTTCGATCTCGATCTTGGGAGCGGGCATTCCCAGAGCGTTGGTGCCGGTACCGGGATGGGGTTGAAACCCGGTCATAGCGGTGGCCTGATTGTCCAGCACAATCTGGATCAGATTCGATTTATTCGTCACCGCATTGATCAACGCCGGGATAGAGCCGTGAAAAAAAGTGGAATCGCCACACACGGCAATGACCGGTTGGTCATAACCGAAGCGGCCCAGTTGCCCCAGACCCGTTGCCAGACCCGAACCGGATCCCATGGCATGCAGTAGATTCTGCAGAGATTTGCCGCCGGGAAAGACATCCAGGGTATAGCAGCCAATGTCACCGGTGACATAGGCATTGCGTCGATCCTTTTTTACGGCTTTCTCCAGCGCCCAGAAAGTGGCGCGATGTGGGCAACCCGGGCACCAGGCGAGTCCACGGCCAATGATCAGCGGATCCGCCTGGCTGGCAATGTTTTTGTCATATTCTTCAGAACCTCCTGTGTATTCAATGTCCAGGATCTCGCTCAGTGCTGAGATGACGCGATCCGGTGTAATTTCGCCGTAGGCCGGGATATGACCGGATTCTTTGCCGAATATTTTTTTCCCGTCGATGCCGGTGTCGACCATGGATTCCTTTACATGGATCTCAAGATAGGGATCGACTTCTTCGGCGATTAAAAATCGGTCGGCCCGGGCAAGATGGTCGGCAATCCATTTTTTCGGAAACGGCCAGAGGGTTGTCAGCTTTAAGATACCCACGGATTGATCAATACCCAGTGACGCCACAGCATCCCGGGCACAGAGGTAGCCACTGCCGCTGCAAACAATGATCAATTGCGGCTGGTCCGGTCCTTCATAGGTATTAAATGAAGCGGTTTCAAATTTTTCCCTGATCCGATCCAAACGCTTGATTACGGCAGCATGCTTGGGCCGTGCCACATATGGGCTAATCGAAACGCTACTGTCGGTTTGCGGCTTAACGTCTTTCTGGCTTATCTCTCCCCGCTCGATCATCGTGCTGGCATGGGAAAGCCGCGTGTAACTTCGTAACATGACATGGCAGTCAAATTCAGTCGATAAATCAAAGGCCCATTGCATCAGTTGTTTGGCTTCCGGGATGCTGCTCGGCTCAAGCAGCGGTGCATAACTAAATCGGGCCAACCAGCGTGAATCGGTCTCGTCGCCGCTGGAATGACCGTCCGGATCATCACAGACCACCACGACCATGGCGCCGTTGTTATCCCCCAAACCGGTCATGCTCAAATGGGTTAGAAAGTCCAACGCAACACTCAGACCGGCGTTTTTCATGGCTGATAATGAGCGCAGTCCCGCAAAGGCGGCGGCAGCCGCTCCTTCGCAGGCAACTTTTTCGTTCACGGACCATTCCACATGGACATTGGATTTTTCGGCATACGGAACAATGGTCCGTATTATTTCCGAAGAGGGTGTCCCCGGATAGCCGGACGCAAAATGGATACCAGCCTCCAGAGCCGCCCGGGCAATGGCTTCATTGCCTAAAAGAAAACTTGTAGCATCTTGAGATTTTCCGTCATTCATTTCTCACCTTTTTTTGACTTTTTTTTATTGGCGGGTTACTTGAAGTATACGTCAATAAGCTTTTTCTGTCTGCTTGTCAAACAAATGTAGACGATTCGTATCCACCACAAACTTTATTGCCGTATTGGGTTTGGCATGGGTTTGAGGATCGACACAGGCCGTTAGAGTCTCAGATCCGCATGAGGCCAGCAAAATTACCTGTGACCCGATGGGTTCAACGACTTCTACCGTGGCCTCCAGGGGTTCACCTCCGGGGAACTCGCCCTTTACATGTTTGTCGTAAATATGCTCGGGGCGGATACCTAAAATCAACTCCCGATTTTGGGCCGGTAAAAAACGATCTTGAAGCCGGTCGGCAATGGCCAACCGGAAATTTTCGCTTTCGACAAATAACGCTCCTTTTTCACCGTTTAACCGGACATCGAAAAAATTCATGGCCGGGCTACCAATGAAACCGGCCACAAACAGATTTTCGGGATTATCATAAACTTCCATTGGGGCACCGGTCTGCATGATGATCCCCTTGTTCATCACCACGATGCGATCCGCCAGGGTCATGGCCTCGATCTGATCATGGGTTACATAAACGATGGTAGTTTTCAGCTGCGCGTGCAGTCTCGCCAGTTCTGCACGCATCTGTACCCGCAGTTTGGCATCCAGATTGCTGAGGGGTTCATCAAAAAGAAACACTTTTGGCTTGCGGACAATGGCACGCCCCATGGCCACCCGTTGGCGCTGCCCCCCGGACAGTTCCTTGGGCTTCCGATTTAAAAGCTCATTTATGCCTAACATCTGTGAAACTTCATTGACCCGGACTTTGATTTCTGATTTCGGAAATTTCCGCTGTTTAAGGCCGAAAGCCAAATTTTTGTACACCGACATATGAGGATAAAGTGCGTAATTCTGAAAAACCATGGCTATGTCTCGATCTTTTGGCGGCACGTTGTTGACCAAGCGATCTCCGATATGAACTTCACCCTCGCTGACCTCTTCCAGCCCTGCAATCATCCGCAATGTCGTTGTCTTGCCGCATCCGGAGGGCCCTACCAAGACAAGAAATTCGCGGTCATTTGCTGTAAGATCGATACGGTCGACCGCCGCATTATCTCCGAATATTTTGGTGACTTCATTTAATCGAATTTCTGCCAATGGTCCCTCCTAGTCGTGTCCCACATATAATTTATAAGACTCAGATTGATTTAAGGGTACTTTCTTTTGTACGGTTAAATTGGTCAAATCCCAAATCTCAAATTACAAATAAATCCCAATGACCAAAATTCAAAATTCCAAGTTTGACAAAATCGTAAAAAGTCTCAATTCTCGTCACTCCGGCGAAAGCCGGAGTCCAGAAGTTGTTAAAATTACTGGATTCCGGCTTTCGCCGGAATGACAATAGATAAATTTTTTAACTTTTTTCGGATTCATCAATGTTTGGATCATTGGAGCTTGGAATTTGGATATTGTTTGTTATTTGTGATTTGGTGCTTGTAATTTTAA
>JASFPE010000342.1:0-6440 GCA_050116155.1 Desulfobacterales bacterium | reverse complement strand
TAGAAGCCGAGGGGGAGCTCAACGGCAGAATTCCGCTGCAATACCAAAACGGCAAGCTCCGCATTGATGATGGTTTTCTTTTCTCCACCCCGGGCGAACCCAGAAAAATTCGCATGACGAATACCGAGATTTTGACGGCCGGCATTCCACCCGGCACAGCGCAACACGTTCAAATGGAGCTTGCACGAAAAGCGTTGGAAGATTACGATTACTCCTGGGTAAAGCTGAATATAACCTCAGAACGAGACGAGCTAGTGCTTAAGATGCAACTTGAGGGTAAACCCGCCAAACCGCTGCCGTTTGTTTACAGAAAAGATCTGGGTAGATTTACCAAAATCGAGGCCGGGGGCCAGGCTTCCATATTTCAGGGAATCCGTCTGGATATCAATTTTCGATTGCCCCTCAATAAACTTTTACAGTATAAGGAAATTCTAAAAATGATCCAGTAAGATAAGGAGCAACGTTATGTTCATAAAATTGTTCGTGCTTGTCGCAGCGCTGCTGATGCTGGCAGCCCAGGGCTGCACCCAGCATAAAGTGGAGGTGGCCCCCGTAGAGGTAAAACCAATCCATATCACCATCGATGTGAATGTCAAAGTCGATAAAGCCCTGGACAACTTCTTTCAAGATATTGATGCGACCGAAGACACCATCGAGAAAAAATCGTCAACTACGAACTAGCGCATGATCGGGTCTTTACACGATCAAGGAGTTAAAGCATGATACTGAATAGATATGTAAAATCAATTTTGCTTCTGCTTTTGGCCAACTTTCTCTTGTGCACTCCGGGTTTGGCAGAAGATATCAGAGCACGGATGAAAGCACGCCTGCCGCTTATCGTGGAGCTCAAGTCTAAAGGCATCGTCGGAGAAAATTCAAACGGCCTGCTCGAGTTTGTGGGCAATAAAAAAGAACAAGAAGAGGTGATTGACGCCGAAAACAAAGATCGACTGCAGGTCTATGAGGCAATCGCCAAACAGACCGGTACCAGTCCCAACGTCGTCGCAAAACGCAGAGCCCTTCAAATCGCGGAAAAAGCCAGTCCCGGTGAGTGGCTTGAAGATGAAAATGGAAAGTGGTACCAGAAAAAATAAATGCATCGATCGGGAAACCGGTTTTACTCACCGAATCTGATATCGTGGGCTTTGCAGATGTGAGCGTTTACACTGCGGACAGCGACCCGGCCGGGTGAAACGTTTGCGGTTCTCAAAGACATAACCGCACTGCAGGCACTGGCTTGGATGAATAACCATCTTTCTCTTCTGGGCGGTCATAGAGCGGGCCACATGCTCAAGATGGCTGTAGATCTCTTTTTCCTGAAGACCCAATTCATGAGACAGATCCCTGGCATCCATTTCATGCCGGCTCAAAAGATCAATTATCTTCTGCCGAATCGTCTGCATGAAGCAACAAATAACAAGAAACGCTCTGAGGGATGGTTATATCTGATCAAGAAGTCGACGAACCTTCTTTTTGGCGGCGATTAATTCTTCGTTGGTCGCCCGCAACCGAATTGACATATATTCTGCAAAAATTCGATAGAGTAACAGCAAAAAATCCAAACGCTCATCACGGGTGCTGCCCGGAGAAATTCTATTTTTAGCCGATGTATCCACTGCCAGGCAAATCGTTTTGCCTACCGCGATAACCGATGCTGATCGGCTCATGCTATCAATCACCCGCATTTCTCCAAAAATTTCACCTTTTGAGTCAATACTGCCGATTTCCACGCCTTCTTTGGTTATACTGATTTTTCCGGAAAGCAGAAAATAAAGCCATGGATCGAAGTCACCCTCTTTAATGATGCGCTCACCATCCTCGTATTCTCTTATTTTGCTGAGCCTAAGGAGTTTGCTAAGACTCTTGGCTTCAAAATTCCTCAACGCCGGAATCGTCATAAGTTTCTGAATATTCTCAATATTATCTTTCAAATAGCGAGATTCAAGCATAGTTTCCTCCCCGGCAGCATCACAGCAGAATTAGGCACAAATAATATTTTATAACGCTATTTAAAAAAGGGCAAGCGGGAAAATGAGCGGCGCAGAGCGGTAATTCATAAATCCACTACAATTGATTATTGTGGATAATCAGGCGTCTCAGAATTTCAACCATATATTGAAAACCTGCAGCTTTTAACGACACTAGTTTTATGTCGCTTACATGGAATAATGGAATGCTGGGCACGAAGTGAAGCTTTAGCGCTATAATGGAATAATGGTCAAAAACACATAAATTCAGTGTTTAGATTAAGGTTTTTGGGATCAATCGCTGATCATGTCAGGAACAAACTTTCACTGTTTCTCTATGAATCATGATATTTTTAAATGCAATCCAATACAGACCCAGTATTCCAGTATTCCATCATTCCAATGGTGAGCGAAACGAACTACGTTCTTTCTAGGCAATGCTTGGATAATTGCTCATCAAACTGAACCGGATAACAGCCATCGAAGCACGCTTTGCAAAAATGATTTTCGGGATTTTCAATGCCGGTTGATTGCAATAGCCCTTGGATACTGAGATAATGAAGGGAATCCAGGCCTAAATAGTCCCTGAGTTCATCCACCGACTTTCTGGCCGCAATCAGCTCCCCCCGGGTTGAAAAATCAATTCCGTAATGGCACGGAAACCGATGGGGCGGACCGGCCACCCGCATGTGAACGCGGTTGACGCCAAGCTGCTTGAGGGTCTTCACCCGGGTTTTAATGGTGGTGCCCCGGATAATGGAATCTTCTATGATGATAATATCTTTGCCTTTTAACAGCTCTTTGACGGGATTGAGCTTAATGCGTACTCCAAAATCCCGCATACTTTGTGTTGGTTGAATGAATGTCCGGCCGACATAATGATTACGTATCATGCCCATTTCAAAGGGTATCCCGGATTCTTCAGAATAGCCGATGGCGGCATATGTTCCCGAATCCGGAAACGGCATCACAAAATCGGCCTCTGCCGGAGCTTCCTGCGCCAGTCGATGTCCATGAGCCTTGCGAATTTGATACACGTTTTTTCCGCACATCGTACTGTCCGGCCGTGCAAAATAAATAAATTCAAAAATACAGAATGCGCGATGATCTGCAGCCGTGGTTTGAATGCTCTTTATACCATCCTGGCTGATAATAATTATTTCACCCGGATCTATTTCGCGGATAAATTCAGCCTCAACCAGATCGAATGCGCAGGTCTCTGATGCCAGCACGTGATTGCCGTTTATTTTTCCCAGACACAGGGGCCGAAAACCATGAGGATCCTTAATGCCGATGATTTCACCCCGGCTGGTCAGCACCGCAAATGAAAAGGCGCCCGCCAGCCGGTTAACCGTGTTCACCAGGGCCTGCTCAAAACCGGATTCTAAATTTTTTACAAATAGGTGCAGGAAAACTTCGGTGTCCATGGTTGTCTGGAAAATGGATCCGGCTTGCTCGAGCTCATTTTTTAGAATATGGGCATTGACAAGATTGCCATTGAGCGCCACAGCATATGATTTATTCCGATGACGAACCAGAAAAGGCTGGGCGTTGGCCAATACGGAGCTCCCCGTGGTAGAGTACCTTACATGTCCAACAGCGCAACGGCCTTCCAGCTGTGCCAGCATGTCCATGTCGAAAACTTCGGAGACCAGACCCATGCCCTTGTGCTCGACGATGCCTTGGTCGCGGCTGACCGCAATCCCGCTGCTTTCCTGTCCCCGGTGTTGCAAGGCATAAAGACCGAAATACGTTAATGTGGCCGCATCCGGATGTCCACAAATGCCAAACAAACCACAGGATTCCCTTGGCTTCTCATATTCATCCATATTAAAACTCCTAGCGTACTGTCTTAGAAATAAATTACAAAACTATTTCATATGATCATCACACGCTACTTCTTGAAATCGATGTATTCAGTCATTCAAGGTCATATCGTATTCTGACAAGGCGATATGCATGGGGATGTCTCCAAATTTACGCAGTGGCCCGATATTTGGGATGATAGCTACTCGCCTATTCTATTAGCTTAAGCATTACGATGAATCCCAAATATCGGGCCAGATAGCACCTTAAGGATTCATATCGCCTTGTCAGAATATGATATGACCGGTCACAACTTTCTAACTTACTTCCGGGGCAATACACTGCAAGTAGTCAAATAAAACGACGTTTAGATTCAGTCCGAAACTAATTATAGTCCTGCAGCGCTTTCACCGTCACCTCACTTTTTTTCAGTGCTTCGATGGCCGTAAAAAAGGCCATGCCTCCCGCTAGGGTTGTGGCATAGGGTATTTTATATTTCAGTGCATTGCGCCGAATATAGTATCCATCCCGACGGGTTTCACCGCCGATGGAAGTATTAATTACCAATTGGATCTGTCCGTTTTTAATGGCATCGACCACATGAGGACGTCCGACGGATACCTTATTGATCATTTCATTGGCAATGCCATGATCGTTTAAAAACTTAGATGTCCCGCTGGTTGCCAATATCTTAAAACCTGCATCTCGAAATTTGGCCGCCACCGGAAGCACGGTTTTCTTGTCATTGTCAATCACACTGATGAATACGGCACCGCTGGTGGGCAATATTTGTCCGGCCCCCAATTGGGCCTTTGCATAGGCAGCCCCGAAATCAGATGCAATTCCCATGACCTCACCGGTGGATTTCATTTCGGGTCCCAGCAGCACGTCGACGCCCGGAAAGCGATCAAAAGGCAATACAGCCTCTTTCACCGAAATATGTTGAGGAAGGCGCTCCTGCGTCAATCCCAATTCTTCAAGGCTTCGACCGAGCATGACTTTGGTGGCAAGTTTGGCCAAGGGGATACCGGTGGCCTTGCTGACAAAAGGAATGGTTCGAGAAGCCCTCGGATTTACCTCGAGTACATAAAGTTGATCATCCTTGATGGCATACTGGACGTTCATTAATCCAATCACATTCAGCTCGGCGGCCATGGCTTTAGTCGCCCGGGTGATTTGTTCAATAAACGCCGGTGAGATGCCGGTGGGTGGCAAAATACAGGCTGAATCTCCGGAGTGTACACCGGCCTCCTCAATATGTTCCATGATGCCACCGATAATCGTCGTGCGGCCGTCCGAAATGGCGTCGACGTCCACCTCCCATGCATCTTCCACGAATTTGTCGATTAAAACCGGATGGCCCGGAGATGCCATAATGGCCAGGCGCGTAAAATTCTCAAGGCCTGCGCGGTCATAGACTATTTTCATGGCTCTTCCGCCGAGAACATAGGAGGGACGAACAATAACCGGATACCCAATAACGTCTGCGACCTTTAAGGCCTCCGCTATGGTCAAGGCCGTGTCGTTGGCCGGTTGTACCAGATTGAGTTTGTTTAGAAGCGCCTGAAAATGCTTACGGTCTTCGGCCCGATCAATACTTTCCGGCTGGGTACCAAGAATCGGCACACCCGCTTTATGCAGCCCGGAGGAAAGATTCAGCGGTGTCTGTCCGCCAAATTGCACGATGACCCCCATGGGTGCTTCCGTTTCCACAATGTGCAATACGTCTTCCAGCGTCAGGGGTTCAAAATATAGCTTATCCGATGTATCATAATCGGTGCTGACGGTTTCGGGGTTGCTGTTGATCATAATGCTTTCAATGCCTTCTTCGCGCAACGCAAAAGATGCATGCACACAACAATAATCGAACTCGATTCCCTGGCCAATGCGATTGGGACCACCACCGAGGATGATCACTTTTTCGCCATCAGACACTCTGGCTTCGTTTTCTGCTTCATAGGTTGAATAATAATAAGGCGTAGCGGCCTTAAATTCGGCCGCGCAGGTATCGACAAGCTTATAGACCGGTTTTATGTTCAGATCATGGCGCCGCTGCTTTATCTCTTCCTCTCCGGTGTTGGTCAAGTAAGCCAGTTGAACATCTGAAAAACCCCATTCTTTGGCGAGCCTGAGCCGTGAATCAGACAAGCTTTCACGGTTTGCGCCAATCTCCAACTCCATTTCAACAATTTGTTTTATCTGGTACAAAAACCACGGATCAACACCGGATAATTTGTAGATCGTTTCCAAAGGCATGCCGATCAGAATGGCTTCACGCAGGTAAAAAATTCTCTGCGAATTCGGTGTTGCCAGTTTCTGCTCAATTTCAGATCGCGTGGGCTTGCCGCTTTTATATAGCTTAGGGTCATAGGGATGATGTCCATCGGCGCCAAGTCCGTGCCGGCCAATTTCCAGTGAGCGTAAACCTTTCTGGAGAGCTTCTTTAAACGTGCGGCCGATGGCCATGGTCTCGCCCACGGATTTCATCGATGTCGTGAGATAATCCGGTGTTTCGGGAAATTTTTCAAACGTCCAGCGCGGTACTTTAACCACACAGTAATCCAGGGTAGGCTCAAAAGACGCCAGGGTCTCTCCGGTAATATCATTGGGGATCTCATCCAGGGTATATCCCACCGCCAGCTTGGCGGCTATTTTGGCAATCGGAAA
>JASFPE010000341.1:0-6451 GCA_050116155.1 Desulfobacterales bacterium | reverse complement strand
AAATCCCAAATTCCAAGCACCAAATTACAAATAAATCTCAAATTCCAATATCCAATGACCAAAACAGCTCAGAATACCATGAATTAAATCGATTCAACTGTCTGTGATATTCTGCATTCGGCTTGAGCCCGAATAGAAAAATGCCCTCTTAGGCAAGTCAAAACCTGTTTGGGTCATTGGAATTTGGAATTTGTATATTGTTTGTTATTTGTGATTTGGAGCTTGGAAATTTTTATATTCTGGGATTCAACTATATGTAGATATCTTGTTTGATTTTTTTAATGTATTTGTTGGACACGATACTAGATGCATTATGCAAAATGTAAATTGGCAATTTGCAAATTGCATAAAGGTATTTTGTTCCCTGATTTGAAGAAAAAAGTGGATGGCATAGGTTTATTAGTGGATTGCACCGGGTTTTGATATTTAGCGTATCTATTTAAAATAATTTAGTTTTTTTATTCTATCAGAACCTCAGCGACCGAATTGTTCCTGGAGACAAAGGGCTCTATGGCGCAGCTTTCTGCGAGCTCATTGCTTGTTGAGGCATGAGTGATTTGGAAATCCAGCTTGTCACTTTGCATTTTGCAAAAATAATAGGCAATTTTTTCCGTTTGATATGATAAATGTTGCCTGGATTTATGACCGCCTGAGATTTTCTTGGATATTCAAAAATTATGATAAAATCACCCGCTCCACAAAATGTAGTATCACTTCATCTTCGATTTATACTTCATATTGAAAGCAGATGATCATCGAATCAGATTGAAAGACCCTCAGCAGTTGTCAGTCTAGTTATGTTTCCAATCGCGGCATGGATATTGCTAAGTAACTTTAGCACTTGTTCGCATCCCATCACAATTCATTTCAATGCCAAATATAGTATTTTTAAACGTCTCATGAACATTTTCAGTGTAATGCTTTCAATAACGGCGTATTGGTCATCACGAGGAGGGGAAAGTGGGCGCTGCCGCAGTTAACAAAAGATCATCAGAGGACACCGAATTATTTGTAAAAAATTCAATGGTACTTGAGCGTTTAAAGGCCGAGTATCGGTTTAATGAGATCATCGGCCAGAGTGAAAAAATGCGGGAAGTCTTTCAACTGGTTGAAAAGGTAGCCGATTGCGACAGTACCATTTTAATCACCGGTGAAACTGGTACCGGTAAAGGACTGGTTGCGCGTGCCATCCATCAAAACTCCAAGCGCAAAAATAAGCCGTTTATTGCGATTAATTGCGGGGCAATTCCAGAAAATTTATTGGAAAGCGAGTTGTTCGGACATGTTCGCGGTGCATTTACCGGTGCCACGACATCAAAACAGGGAAAATTCGAATTGGCCGACGGTGGCACCATCTTTCTCGACGAAATCGGGGATATGAGTCCCGATCTTCAAGTTAAGGTATTGAAAGTATTAGAAGAAGGTGAATTCGAACAGGTCGGTGGATCGAAGACGATCAAAGTTGACGTGCGTATAATTGCCGCTACCCACCGTGATTTGGCCGAGGAGGTTCAAAAGGGAAACTTCCGCGATGATCTTTTTTATCGATTGTATGTTATTCCGTTGAATCTACCTTCCCTTCGGGACCGAAAATCGGATATACCTTATCTGGTGTATTATTTTTTAAATAACTCAAATCACGACAATAACCGACAAGTCAATGGCATCACCGAGGAAGCGCTGGCGTTGATGTTAAAGTATTCCTGGCCGGGGAATGTCCGCGAGTTGAAAAACATGGTGGAACGATTGGTGGTTCTAAAAGGCGACGGTGAGATCGATGTGCAAGATTTGCCGGCCGAGCTAAAATCCTCGAGTAATTATGACACCCCGGGGGCAATTGAAATCACGGACGAAGGTATTTGTCTCAATAGTGCGGTCACAGAATTTGAAAAAGCCCTGATTCTGCAATCCTTGGAAAAAACCAAATGGGTGAAAAATAAGGCTGCCAAACTTCTTCATTTGAACCGTACCACACTGGTGGAGAAAATAAAGCGGCATCGAATACAACCCTGCAGTGCGTAATCCTCTATAATCACTCTATTTGTTAAATCCTCTATTTACTCGGGAAAAATTCTAAATTCCAAGCCCTCAATTACTAATCTGGTTTCAGGTGTCAGTGTTCAGGTGTCAGAGACACAAGAGCTGACACCTGACACCCGACACCTGAAACCATCTTTCTTATTACGTTCTGAAACCCGATGCATTTAACTCGGGCACCGCACCGCGAAACTCGCTACCCGTAGCCCGTAGCGTCAAAGCCGTGACATATTGCCGCCCATCACGTCCTGCACCTATGTGGTTCGATCTAACTTAAAGATTTGATATTTTAAGTAAAAATACGATTTTTCGGGTACTGCCAAATCGTCCCGGTCGATGGCATGATATTTGCTCCAATCTCATCGCAAACATTTGTGTTAAATGCTCGCGCCATGGTACGTCGGCTCTTTCGGGCAGGGCACATTTCAATAGGCAGGTGAGAAGGAGACATTGGATAAGTACATAGAACAATCCTATGTTGACGACGGCCCGATTCGCATGAAAAAGATGCAAGAACAGGCGAACCGGGCCGGACGTTTAGCGGCCATGGGGGAAATGGCTGTAAAAATTGCCCATGAGATCAGAAATCCACTGGGCAGTATTGAACTGTTTGCCTCATCGCTGCAGAAAGAACTGGGAAATAATGCTGAATTAAAGCCGCTTTGCGAACATATTTGTTCCGGCGTTAAACGTATTAATAACATTGTTTCAAATCTGCTGCTTTTTATTCGCCCGGAGCAAACTCCGGAGATGCAGGTGTTGGATATACATGAATCGTTAAAAGATTCCCTGTTTTTTGCAGAACACCTGATCAACACCAATGCCGGTATCGAGGTGGTAACAAACTTTGCAGACCAACCCCTGAGAATTTACGGGGACCCGCAACTATTGAGTCAGGTCTCTTTGAATCTGATCCTAAATGCCTTGCAGGCAATGCCAGATGGCGGGCGGCTGACGATTACCACCGGCGCCTGCGATGATGTGCATGGTAACGAAATTACAGAAGTTCGATTTGCGGATACCGGGTGTGGTATCCCTCCGGAAAATTTATTGAAAATATTTGATCCGTTTTTTACGACGAAAAGAAAGGGTATGGGGCTTGGACTGGCAATTGTTCATCATATCACCGAAGCGCATGGCGGCACGATTGATATTAACAGTTCGCAATCGCAGGGAACCGAGTGCATCATAAGCTTGCCTAGATGGCAGCCAACAGTTGATTTCAAGGACGAACCACAGACGGAGTGACATTTGATGGATACGGCACCGATATTGGTTGTTGATGACGAACCCGATATGAGGGCGGCGCTTTCACATGCATTGACTCGGAGTGGTTTTTCAGTGGAAATGGCTGACAGCGGATCCGAAGCTGTCCTCAAAATAAAGAACAACACGTTCAGTCTCGTCATTACCGATATCAAAATGCCGGAGATGACCGGCATGCAATTACTTGGAACAATAAAAAATATTTCGTCTCGCATTCCGGTGATCATGATCACGGCCTTTGGTACGATTAACAATGCTGTGGAGGCCATGCAGGCAGGTGCCACAGATTATATTCTTAAGCCGTTTTCATTTGAAATACTGGAGGCTGCGGTAAAAAAAGCGATTGGTGCCGCCAATGGCAACGGAAAAGAAGTCGGTAATCAGTCAAAATCTTACGAATATGACTCACCCAAGCAAATTATTACCGAAGATCCGAAAGTATTGGAGCTATTGAAACTGGCTCAGAGTGTGGCAACCAGCACGGCGACAGTTTTGATTCAGGGAGAAAGCGGAACCGGCAAGGAATTATTCGCGAGTTTTATTCATCAGCACAGCCTTCAAAAGGACGGCCAGTATGTGGCGGTAAATTGCGCGGCCCTGCCCGAAACATTGGCGGAAAGTGAGCTCTTCGGTCATGAAAAAGGCGCGTTTACCGGAGCCGTCACCCGAAAGATGGGTAAATTTGAACTGGCAAAAAACGGCACCATCGTGCTCGACGAGATCAGCGAAATGACGCCGCCTTTGCAGGCGAAACTGTTGCGGGTTTTGCAGGAAAAAGAAATTGACCGTGTCGGAGGTAACCGGCCGGTAGCCGTTAATGCGAGGGTCATCGCCATCAGCAATGTAAATCTCAGCCAGGCTGTATCAGAAGGAAGGTTCAGAGAAGATCTGTACTATCGAATTAATGTCGTACCGCTGACGATACCCCCGCTACGGGAGCGAAAGAAGGATATCCCGTTGCTGGCAAATTACTTTCTGGAAAAATACGGTGCCATGAATGCGAAAAATATGACCGGCATTTCAAAGGAATCCATTTCGATGCTGAACAATCATGACTGGAAAGGAAATGTCAGAGAATTAGAAAATGCGATGGAGAGAGCTGTTTTGATCGGAAATGGAGATGTTGTATTACCCGAGCATTTAATTTTAGGTGCCAAGGCATCTGACAGGGTCTCAAGGCCGGCAGCGGGGATCAACATCGGCACCACCGTTCGGGAAATGGAAAAGGAACTGATTGTAGAGACGCTAAAGGAAGTGAATGAAAATCGAACCCGGGCGGCCGAACTCCTCGGAATCAGTATTCGAACATTACGAAACAAGTTGCGAGAATATAAACAAGAAGAAGCAAGGAGATGCTAGAATGCCGCCGACACCATTGTTTAACGAAACGATTTCGATCTTGGAAAAATCCCTCAACTTGCGATCCAAGCGACATCAGGTTTTGTCTACCAACATCGCCAATATGGATACGCCCAATTATAAAGCATTCGAGTTGGTTATCGAGGAGGAATTCAAAAAATCTCCTGGGCGAACCAGCGGTATCAAACTGATCCGGACAGATGAACGTCATCTTCCGATATCTCCAAGTTCACGGGACAATGTAAAATTAAAACAGGCCAAGCCGCCCGAGTTTACCCTCCGAGGGGACGGTAATACGGTGGATATTGATAAAACAATGGGTGATTTAGCAGAAAACACCCTGTTGTATAAGACCCTTGCCCAGATAATTTCGAAAAAATTTTTGGGGTTAAAAAATGTAATTCAGGGAGGTAAATAACCATGGATTTTTTTGATGCGCTTCATACCAGTTCATCCGGCTTGAGCGCCCAACGTCTGCGAATGAATCTGATATCCGGAAATCTGGCCAATATCAGTACAACCCGGACCAAAGAAGGCGGACCCTATCGTAGAAAGGAGCCGGTGTTTGCGGCGCAGTCTCCCGAAACATCTTTTAGGAAGATATTAGCGTCTCAAAATGGGGATCATCTGCCGCACGTTGAAGTTGTTCGAATCGTTGAAGATCAAAGCCCACCGCTGATGAAATATGATCCCAACCATCCGGATGCGGATGATAACGGATATGTGGCCCTACCGAATATCAATCTCATGGAGGAAATGGTGAATTTGATTTCCGCAACCCGCAGCTATGAGGCCAATGTAACTGCCGTCAAGGCGGCAAAAGAGATGGCGTTAAAAGCACTGGAGATAGGTAAATAATGAAAGACATTAGCATATACGATAATCCGGATCTCTTACCGCGGACCTCCATAATACCACAAAAAACATCGTCGTTGCCATCGACATCGTTTGAACAGATACTGCAACAATCCTTGAGCAACGTCAATCAACTTCAACTCGAGGCCGATAAGGCGGTTGCCGCCCTGGCCACCGGCGAAGAACAGGATCTCCATAATACAATGATTACCATGGAAAAGGCGGATATTGCCTTCCGATTGTTGATGCAAATTCGCAATAAGGTCATAAACGCCTATGAAACCATCATGCGGATGGGCCTCTAAACTGGAGAAAGATCATGGGATTGCGTCAGTTTTTATCACAGCTAAAAATGGTTTTGCAGAATCTCAGCTCCGGAAAACGGAACACCTTGATCATCGTGTCTGTTGGAACCATTGTCGGATTTCTATTTTTAATCATCTGGATGGGCAAAGCTGATTTTCAACCATTGTATACCCATCTGGATCCCGAAGATGCGGGCATCATCCTTAGCAAATTGAAAGAACGGAAAATACCGTATCGCATCGCCGGCAACGGGGAGAGGATATTGATACCCCAGGAGCATATCTACGAGACGCGCATGGACCTGGCTTCAGAAGGGTTGCCCCAGGGGGGACATGTCGGGTTTGAAGTATTTGATAATACCAAGCTCGGTATGACCGAATTTGCCCAGAATGTGAACTATCAGCGCGCCCTTCAGGGTGAATTAGCCAGAACCATCAATCGCTTTTCAGAAGTCCAAAGCTCACGTGTTCACATCGTGATGCCCGAAAAATCGCTGTTTATCGAAGAAGAGGAACCCGCAACCGCATCGGTGGTTTTAAAACTGCGCTCGGGTAAATGGTTGAGCCAGAACCAGGTTAACGGCATCATACATCTGGTTTCCTCCAGCGTACCCCGTCTGCTGCCCGAA
>JASFPE010000340.1:0-6487 GCA_050116155.1 Desulfobacterales bacterium | reverse complement strand
TTTTTAAAGGTCTTTTTCTGCCCCACCATGTGCTTGAGGCCTTCATCCGTGTAAATGATCGAAAGGAGCTTGTACACCCAATCTGCGGAAACCTTGGTATTGGCCACCCACAGGGCGCTATCCTGGAAAGAGGGCGTATCAGAATCGACTCCCTTGTATGTGCCGACCGGAACTGCCAGTTTTCCATAATAAGGGTACTTTTTATAGAAACCAGAAGCTTCGGCATCCGCATTCAGATCGAGCAGGGCAATGTCGTTTGTCTGGGCCGCCATAATGATCGCGCCAACCGGATACCCTGCGAACACCCAGAACGCATCCAGTTGATTGTTACCGAAAGCGGCGGCCGCATCATTGTACCCCATGGCATTGCGCTCAATCTTATCCCACATGCCCATGTGGCTGAAAAACAGCTCGCAGTTGGCAAAAGCACCGGAGCCGGCGTTGCCGACACCCACCTTCTTACCGGCCAGATCTTTGACGCTCTTGATCCCCGCATCAGCCCGGACCACCAGCTGCGCCGGAGCGCCATATAACCAGGCGACGGCCAGAACGTTCTCGTATTTTCTTTTGTCACCGGTTAGCATTCCCTTTCTTCCTCTGAAGACCTCACCGGCATACACCACGCTCATCTGCTGTCTGCCGGCGTTTGTTTTTCTCAAATTTTCGGTTGAACCCCCGGATGTTTGCGCTTTTACGGAAAACTCTTTGATTGCTTTCACCGGTTTATACACCTGAATACCGTTTGCCACCACCTGAAACGTGCCACCTGCGGGTCCGCCGCCAAAAATAACTCTTTTTTTGGCAAACGAATCGGTAGAAAAAGCAAGCGTTAGCATTAAAATTGCACAAATACTTATAATTACAATAGAAAATTTGTTTCGCATGACAATCCTCCTATAGATTTTGATGGGTTAATTTCTATCCCAAGATACCGTTTCCTCTCCCTTAAGGGCATAAACGCTAACTTAGGCGCAGAGTCGTTCCGGCGAAAGCCGGAATCCAGTTAAACGATCCCATGTAACAAAACTTGCCATATCCTCTTTACGAGGTCTGAATTCACACCGATACAGAGTCTACCATTGCGTTTGCTTGCTAAAATATATATGGCTGGCCGTTTCTTCACTGATTCCACCTGGATTCCGGCTTTCGCCGGAATGACAAGCCATTAAACCATATGTTAGCGCTTCTGTTTTTGAACCACCTCCTTCCAGTTCACCTGCTGTATAGCAAGCACGTAAGATATTTCGCCGAACCCTATTTCCTAATCAGAAGCCCGCCAATAAGAGGGCTGAATGAAGTTTGAGGATGCATGCTCTTGTGGCCACACACACTCGAATTTGCCATCTATAATCTGCAGAACCTGTGTGGGCAGGCTATTCTGCCGCTCAAATTTCTCATATGATGTAAACTTCACGGGCCCGAAGGGCGTGATCAGGTCGGTGTCGTCCAGTGCCGCGCGGATACTTTCTGGACTATAGGAATCTGCCCGTTTCAATACATCCGCTGCCACCAGCAATGCCGAATAGGCTTCGGCACCATGATAGTCCGGCGGTGTGGCGTATTTTTTTATATATTGATCGTAATACGCTTTTGTACCCGGATATTGCAATTGAGGGGTCCACAGCGTGGCTGTCAGCATGTGATTCGCCTTGTTCCCGGCCTCATTAATGAATTTCTGGCTCGTAAAACCTCCGGCACCGCCAACCAGCAAGGAATTCAGCTGTGATTCCCGGATCGTTTTGACCAGCAAGGCCGCATCCTTGAGGTAAGAGACCATATAGATCACATCAGGTGGATCTTCTTTTAAGCGATCAACGAGGTGCTGGAAATAGTCTACTCGCAATCTTTCCTTGTGATAGGGCTCGATGGCGCGCAAATCAATGTCATTGCCCCGGCAAAACCACATCATCCGCATGGCGCCGCTGGTGCCGTAAGGGCTGTTTTCGTATACGATGGCCATGGATTTGGGCTTGATTTTATTTAGAAAAAAATCTTCCAGCCCATTTGTATATCCTTTGGCAGGCGGATTCAGCCGATAGACATTTTTCCATTTCCGTTGGGTGATCCGGTCATCGGCAGCCGTGCATACCAGCAACGGCATGTCTAACTTATCGGCTATCCTGGCCATGTAAATGGTATTGCTGCTTTGATAGGCCCCCACCAGCATCACGGCTCCGGCATCTTTGACCAGATCATTGATCGCCTTTTCTCCGGGTTTCTGTTTTCCCTGGTCGTTGGCATACACTAATTTTAAAGGCTGTCCCTTGATTCCTCCCTCCTTGTTGATAACTTCCAGGGCCATTTCAAATGAATTCCTCATCATGGTCGCGTAAGTATACTTCTCCGAATGTGGGACACCGATAATCAACGGTTCTGCGGTTTTACCGGTCAGCGGTGTAATCAGATTTACGGTGATCGTAGAAATGAGAATTAAGCAGAAGAGAAGTTTTGATCTAGATTGCATAGCCCACCCCCATTACATCCAAACACGTGATGTATGATAGTTCAGTGGAAAAGATACCTGGTTAAGACGTTGTCTATTATTATAATCGAATTTCAAACAGAACGGCTACCGTCCTGTCAAATGTTTAGCAATTAGATTGGCAATAGCTTCAACGTTGTTCCGGGCAGGTTCTATTCAGGCTTTTAACCGCTGTAAATCTTGTTTCAGATCAGCAGAGAACGGCTATTGGAAAAAGGGATGTATCAGAATAAAAGGTATAAAAAAAAAGGTCAATTCGACTATTTCTGATTTTGCTGTCAGATTTTTTCTTACAGGAAGGATATTGGTTATTAAATTAACTGTCAGGCCTATGGCGCAATTAGGGCTCGATCAGTCCATTTTGAATGGCAAACCGTGATAGTTCGGCATTGTTACGCAAGTCCAGTTTCTTGAGGATCCGGAAACGATACGTGTCAACCGTTTTAATGCTAATATGATAGGCTGTGGCAATTTCACGATTGGTATTCCCCAAAGCCAGACGCCTGAGCACCTGAAGTTCTCGCATGGACAGGGTGTCGAGGGGGGATTGTCCCTGGGCTCCCTTGGCCACACGCAGCGCCAGCGCTTCGGCGGCTTCATCGGTCAGATAGCGACTGCCGGCATGCACTTTACGGATGGCTTTGACCAGTTGCTCCGGCGCCGATTGTTTGGTGATATAGCCCATCGCACCGGCTTCTATGGCCCGCACAACATACTGCCCTTCTTCGTGCATGGTCAGAATGAGGATCGGCAGTTTCGGATAATAATTTTGCAGCTGGCTGACAACTTCCAATCCATCCAAACCGGGCATAGAAATATCGACCACCGCAACATCGGGTAATTGCTCATGGGCTTGCTGAATGGCTTCCCTGCCATCAGCCGCCTCGGCAATGACCTCCATATCACCACTTTCTTCTACGATGCGACGCAGCCCTGCGCGAACAATGCTGTGATCATCTGCCAGCAGTACCTTTATCATAATATGTCCATAACCCGGATAAACCCGCCACAGAGGCGAACAAGCCGGAAAAGTTAAAAGTGCACTAAGGTGTGAAGGGCCTAATAAGAGCTCTCTTCTTGAATTGAGACTCTAAAATAGACTTGCGTTCCCTGTAGTTGCTGAGACTGAACCTCCAGATCACCCCCGACTAAACCGGCCCGCTCGCGCATTCCGGCCACCCCCAGACCCTCGGATTCGGCTAACTCCTGTAGATTAAATCCACGACCGTCGTCAGTAACCATCAGGGTCAAAACGCTATCCTCGGCACTCAACGAGACATCCACACGGCTTGCCTCGGCATGACGGGCAACATTGGTTAAGGCTTCCTGGGTGATGCGGTACGCCGTTGTGGCCAGCGTATCTTTAATACTGGGTACTTGGCGGTGTTTAAAAAAGCAAGTTATGCCGGTACGTTTTTCAAAATCGGTCGTAAACCACTCCAAAGCCTCGACGAGCCCCAGGGTGTCCAAAACACCCGGTCGCAACCGGATGGCCATGCTTCGCACCTCATCGATAGTTTTATCGATCAGGGTGCACATTGTCAATGCGCGATCGGCAGCCTTGGAATCTGCATCTACCAATCGATCGCGTAACCATACGGAGTCCATTCGCAGGGCGGTGAGCAATTGCCCCAATTCATCATGCAACTCTCTTGCGATGGCGGTGCGCTCCTGTTCCTGGCCATCCATAATACTTCCGGATAGGCGTCGGAGCTGCTCCTGGGCTTTTTTGACGGCAGTGATGTCCGTGGAAATTCCACATACGCCGCTGGCCTTACCGGTTTCATCGTAAACCGGAAATTTCACCGATAAATAGGTGTGGATACCATCTGACTGCGGAACCCGTTCTTCGACCTGACAAGAACTATTCTCGGTGAGCACCTGTTTGTCGTTATGACGAAATTGATCGGCAATCTTCGTGGGGAAAATATCATGATCGGTCTGCCCCTGAACGTCCTCATTTTGCATGGCGAACAACTCTTCAAAACGTGAGTTGACTAAAATGTAGCGCCCATCCTTATCTTTGATGTAAACCACGGCAGGGGTATATTTCAGAATGCTTGTGATTTCCTGGGTCCGTTTTCTGACCTGGCGCTCCAAATCTTTCGAATAGCGTCGAAGCTCTTTTTCCGCCCGCTGGAGTGCCTCTTCAGCGCGTTTTCTTTCTGTAACATCCATGGTAACAGCTAGAGATCGAACGGGTTTACCATCCTCTTCCCGATCGCTGATGGCGGAAAGCAGAATATCAATGATGTCACCATTTTTTTTGATAAACCGATAGGGTATATCCTTGCAGAAACCGGTTTTAAAAAATTCTGGGAAAACCGTTTCTTCGGCGTAGCGACGGGAAGATTCGGTGAAAAAATCCGTTAGTTTTCGACCAATTACCTCCTCACGGTCATAGCCGAGGACTTCAACCCAGTAGTCGCTCACACTGACAAGACGCCCATTCGTATCAATGGAATGCAACATGGCAGGGGTATGGTGATATAGGGACCGATAGCGCTCCTCGCTCTCACGCAGGGCCTTTTCTGCCGCCTGGCGCCTGAAAATCTCCACGCTGGCTTTGCGATAGAGAAAAAAAACCGAGACACCGATCAGAACACACAGTGTCAGGATTAAGGGGCCGGAAATGCGGATCAAAGGGTCTGAAACAGTTCTGGAAATCGCGTCCATGCTGCGCAGATGGATGACGTTCCATCCCGGATAATTATCCAGCCCGATTTGGTGTTTCAGATAATCATCACCTGAGCTATCGACGGCGTATCTTTCACCCGTTGTCTCTAGACCTGTCCAATTCCATGGCCCCTCACCGAATTGAAGAGATTTGGCAATTTGAGAAAATTGATCCGCCGAGAGCTTATTGACGGAATGGTAACGCCAATCATTACGATTAGAAATAAAAACAATACCTTGGGGGTCTGTAACGAGCACTATTTCGTCATCTCCCGTCACGAGCTCTTTTTCGATGAGTTCGATGGATGCCTTGATGACGACAACCCCCAGAGCAGTTTTGCGACCTTGATCGAAAATCGGATGGCTGTAATAGGCGCCCCTTCTACCAGAGGTTATCCCAAGAGCGAGATAGGTGGCAGGTTTTCCCTGGATAGCATGCTGGAAATAGGGACGAAAGTCAAAACTTTGCCCTACAAAACTATCTGGAGCCTCACGGTTGCTGGAAACAATAGTGTTTCCCGAAAGATCCATGAGATAACAGACCTCAGCTTCGAGGGTCTCATTAAAATGGTCGAGAATGGCATTTGCATTATCCACAGCGATTTCATCACCTGGCCGAATCAGGACCTGCTCGAGTTCCTTCATTCCGGCCAATGCCCTCACTGGCTTTATGTTTTCTGACAGGAACGAAGAAAGATTTTTCTTGATCGTTTGCACTCGAGCGACAGCCTGTCGTTCAGCCTCATTGAATGCAGACTCTTTTAAAGACGAATAATAAAAATATCCGCCGGTTGAAGCAGACAAAAAAGCCAATAACGATAGGACCAATAAAATTAATCTCAGTTTCATGGTCGATTCTCTCTTAATAGATTTTTTTAAAGTATTTTATCGTTATAATGAAACCGATTAACAACGCAAGATCCTTATTGTAATTTCAAAAACAAATCATATGCAATGGTATGTGTTATATTTACCCCGTGCCTTGACACGCACTCCGATTTTAACTATGGTCACCGTTATTTTGAAGATAATCAGAATTATCATTTGAAAACAATCCGTAAAATAAATGAAGGCATTGACCTTGGCGATTCCTGTGTTACAAAGAAATGGCCTAGGTTATGCCCAAAAATATAATGATGATAGTAACAAAAATAACAAAACCTATCGCTTGTTGTCTGGCAATCATGGCGTTGACGTTGAATAGCGTCTCGGCTGCTGACCTGATAAAAGTGGGGGTTATTCTGCCTTTGAGCGGGAAAATGGCTAAATTCGGCGAGATCGAGAACAAATCTTACCTTATGGCCGTAGATGAAATTAATGCTGCCGGTG
>JASFPE010000339.1:0-6492 GCA_050116155.1 Desulfobacterales bacterium | reverse complement strand
GATTGCAACCGGCCCCAGGCGATCCTGTGTTTCCTCCACCGCAAGTTTACAGCCGTCAGGTGTACCCAGATCCGCCACAACGTAGTCCAGGCTCAGCGTCTGCAATTCATTCTCACTGCGCGCAACGGCCATCACCTGTGCACCGCGTGACGCCAGCAGATCAGCCGTCACCCGCCCGATTCCACGCCCCGCACCCGTTACAAGCGCCACCCGTCCTTTTACTCCCGGCATGCTACCCCCCCATTTCGATGACTAATCCACGTTCCCAATGGTGTATCCTCCTACAGTTCTGAAATTATTCATGTCGGCTTTTGTTGCTGCCAGCCTAACAGTAATATTAGATGGAAAATTTTCCATCTATTAAGATATTATAATAGAAAAGTGGAAACTGCCGATTTTTTGATTTCTTGCCGATATCACAACTTTGCCCAAACTACCGATAAGTAGATGGTATCAACAGCAGTGTATGACTTTCAATTATGGTGAAAATAGGTTTGAAGTTTATTCAATGTCTGATTTGATACTAAGTTCTTAACAAATGATGTCAGATAAAATTTTGGTTATTGCATCCGAAGACCGCAGAATACTGATCTCCAGAATTTCGAAGGTTAGACTCGCTTGGCATCGCAAGTGCCAGTGCCATGTATTGCTCAGCTTTTTATTAAATAGACAGAATACATTATTCGATGTTGGACGTTCAACGTTCGATGTTCGATGTTAATTTTTTAACTAATCCCCTGCATCGACTCGATAAACGCCTCGAGCCGGGTTTCCACCTGGGCATCCGAATACACCCTGGGGTCGTTCTGGTCGGCTTCGATAATCACCCCCGGTTTGCCGGTCAGTTTGGATAATTCTTCCTGGAGGCGATACATGCCGACCGAGTAAGGCTTGCAGGAGCGGTTGGAGTGCATAATAAAACCGGTCAGTGAAAATTCATCGATGAGCTCGGCAAGATATTTAACGCGTTCTTCAAAACCAAGATTGATATAAACATTGAGATACGATCTGGCGACCGATTCATAGACATCATCGAGATTATCGAGATTAAAATTGCCATAGCCGCCCCAGCTATTGGCATAGGTCGTCACAACCAGGGTGGTTTTTTGTTCCTCAAAAAATTTTTCCAGGCGTCGCATTTTAAACCACACCGGCAGATTGTCCCACAATACCCGGTAATTTTCACCGGGTACGGATGCCAGATTTTTCTCAGCCCGTTCAGCCACTTCGTCATAAAGCAGCTTGTAATAATCCACACATTCTTTTGTTCCGCGCAGGGTCACAATCGGGCCCAGATGGATAAAGCTGTCCAGGCTGTTAAAGGGGGATGGTATATGCTTGCCCAGGTTAAGCATCTGCTGCCAGTAATTGGCAGCCTCCCGGCTGAGATATAACACATCTACGAAGCGTTCACGGTCAAAAGGTTTATCGGTAAATTCCGCCAAAAAATCTTCCAGACCTTTAAACTGTGAAACCGTATAATCAATCAGCTCTGTGGTCAGGCCATCGTGCAGAAAAGGGGTATCGACAATAAACAGCGGCACATCGTATTTTCGAGCAATAACTTCATACCACTTGATGACGGTTTTACAGATATTGGTGGAGCACAGCAAAAAATGTGGCGCAGGCAACCCGGCAGCCGGTCCACCCTGAGTGATATCCGCTCCAAAATCAGTGCGGGCATAGGCACAAATATCCTGGGAAAAGCCTTCGGCTTCAGCCGCTTCCATCAACTCCACCGATTGATGGTTGGCGGCACACATGGCCGCATAATTTTCCGGATAAATCGGCAGGACATCCATGGCGTATAGAAATTCCACCGGAGCGCCGCTGGTGATCCAGGCAATCGGCTTTTCCTGGGTGGTCTTGGCCTCGATGTAATAATTGGTGAGCAGCTCTTTCATCTTTTTGAAGGCAACAAATTCCGTCATTTGGTTAGCCCTCCAGGATCTCGCAAAATGCGTTGATCCGTGTTTTGACGGCATCAAAGTTGGCCATGGATAGCTCAAGGTCAACAAAGGTCGTTGGAATATTATGCACTTTGAGGTGTTGCATCAATTGCGGGCGGTCGAAAGCATCCGGCTCGCAAAATTTCATATACCAGAATAGTACCCCGTCGGCGCCGGATGCTTTGAACTTATCGAAGAGATAGGCATGTCGGTCGTTATCCGGATTATAAATACAGCAGCATGGCGCCGGCTGAAAAAGGTATTCGGTGACATCTTCTAAGAGATCTTTGGCGTTGAAGTCGCCTTTGGAGACCGTGCGCCACCCGTTGGCGAAGTCATCATCCACGATATCGATTTCTAATTCGTCCATCAGTTTATAGATTTCCAAAGGATCAAACACCATGCCGGAAAGCAAAAGTCTGGGGCGTTTGCCTTGCGGTGCCTTCTGCTTTTGCAACGCTTTAAGCAATTCCTCTAAATTCTGGGCATAGACATCCGCAGGCAGAAAGAAACCGCTTTTCATTACCGTATAAAAATCATGGTTTTTTATCAAACCCGGAGTTTGGCGTCGAATTTGATATAGCTTTCGCTGCAGGGCCCGCACCCGGCCATATAATTGAGACGCTTCTTGCAGATGCTCTGCGGTGATCTTATTTCCGGTGATCGTCTCCAAGCCGTCAGTTACACCTTGGACCACACTTTTGAGATAGGTGTGCCGCGCTTCCCTGGTGCGTGTGATGGGGATCGAAAGCTCCAGGGTCGGTTTCGAAAAAAGGCGGCGGTAAATTTCGCGCAAATTTATCAGGGTATCGCAGAGCGAGGTAAAGGCATAGGCTTTCACCATTTTGGCACTCCCCCGCATCTCCAGTTCAAGAACCGATCTGGCAATCGAACAGCAATATGCCTGCAGGTAGGCGTCGGATTTTTCAAGCGGCAGATTGTTGCCCCACAATTGTACCGGATAGCCCCCGGCGGCCCAGATCAATTCCATGGGAAAGTAAGCCGGCATCACACCAATGACGGGGCGGTCCAGTTCCGCTTCATGCTTCAATATGGTCTTTGAGACGTTCGTAACAACCTGATGAAAAGGTTCGTACATAGATCTATCTCCGGCCCATTTACCAGCTCAGATTAGGATTCTTATAACAAGATTTTGGGTAACAAGTAGAAAAGGTTTCAGGTGTCAGGAAACAGAACATAATTGAGGGATTTAGGAATTGAGGAATTGAGGAATTAAAATTTGGAATTAGTCTTTATATAAAATCCCTAAATACCTCAATTCGCAATTCCTAAATTATGATGACTTTCAATCAGAAATCCAAAATCCACAATCGATTTCCTGACACCCGACACCTGACACCTGAAACCTATTTACTACTGAAACCTACTATTTGGTAACAACCTGAAACCCGAAATCTCTTACCAACTATAATCCTCTTTTTCGATAATGGTGGCCACTCCCTGTCCGCCGCCAACACAGGCATTGGCGCAGCCGTAACGCCCACCTTTGGCATTTAAGATTCGCGCCAACGTGCCGGTCAGGCGGATTCCGGTAGCTCCGAGCGGATGTCCGATAGCCGTACCACCACCCATAACATTCACTTTATCCTCATCCAACCCAAGCTCTTTGATGCAGTTTAAGGCCACGATGCAAAAAGCCTCATTGATTTCCCAGAAATCAATGTCGGCGGGCTTCAGTCCGGCTTTTTCGAGAGCCTTCTTGCTGGCCGGCACCGGACCATATCCCATAATGGTGGGATCCACCCCGGCAAAACCGATGGATCGAATGGTTGCCAGCGGCTGAATACCTTTTTGTTTGGCAGTTTCCTTGGACATCAGCAGCATCGAGGTGGCCGCGGCATTTAACGGCGAAGAGTTGCCCGCTGTAATGACACCATCCTGTTTGAAAGCGGGTTTAAGATCGGCCATATTTTCCACAGTAGCATCATCCCGAATGGCCTGATCCTGGTCAACGGTTAGCATTGATCCGTCCGCTTGCTCGGCTTCGATTGGTAGAATCTCACCGTTGAAAAACCCTTCTGCCTTGGCCTTGGATGCCAGCTGATGGGATCGCGCCCCCCATCTGTCCAGATCTTCTTTGGCAAAATCGGTTTGTGAAAACAGTTTTTCCGCTGTAAGTCCCATGTTCATGGTGGTCATCATGTCCCAGTGCTGATAGGAGGGATCCGTAAATAACGTCAAATTGGGCGCAACATGGCCCTTATCGGGCAGGTAAGGCCCCATGGGTACCCGCGTCATATGTTCCATACCGCCTACCATAACGATATCCGCAAAATCCTGGGCAATTTCCATGAACCCAATTTGAATTCCGGCCATGGCTGAACCACACTGCTGATCGACAAACTTGGCCGGGATAGTTTCAGGCAGGTTGGCCAAAAAGATGGGTGTCCGACCACCGTAAGCCCATTGCTCGGTGACCCCTGTTGCACAGCCCACGAGAAAATCGTCAATTTCCTTGGGTTCGATACCAACCTGGTTGATGAGCTCCGGCAGTAATTTGGCTAAAAGTTCATCTGCTCTCATTTTGCAAAACCAATCCCTGGCCGGATCGGTCGGCCTGGATCGCGTTTGTGCGGTTCTCAAATATCCTGCAATCACGACTTCTTTCATAGGTATTCCTCCTTTATGTGTTAATTAATAACGAAATTTGTCTTTAACTGGTTCAGTACTTTCTAACAAGCCTTAAAATTCAAAGCACGAAGCACAAAATTCGAAACAAATTCGAAATTCGATATTCGGATTTGATTAATATGAATTCAAAATCTTTAATATGCCGCAGCATACCTTTAGAGTAATGACTAGTATTGATAAAAGGTCTTTCCCTTTTCCGCCATTTCTTTAACCAGATCCGCAGGTTTGAAACGGGGACCGTATTGCTTTTCAAGTGCCAGCAACTTTTGGTAAACATTCTTCAGACCCCATTTGTCGGCATAACGCAAAATGCCACCACGATATGGCGGGAATCCGGTGCCATAAATCATGGCCAGATCCATATCCTGCGGTCGGTCGCAAATACCCCCTTCGATCATCAATGCGGCCTCATTGATACCAAGGGCCAGCATGGAATCGATGATATCCTGATTGGACATTTCCTTGGGCGACACGTTATTTTCTTTGAGATAATTCTGGACGACCTCCACGACCTTGGGATTGGGAACCGGTTCGTCGCCGCTGTAATCAAAATAGCCGGCCCCGGTTTTGCGGCCATAACAGCCGGTTTCATAAATCCGCTCAAAGAGCGGGTGAATCTTGTAGCGCTCGCCCAGTCGCTTTTCGTAAGTCTTGGCCACATGATAGCCAATGTCGATACCGGTAAGATCAGATAGGGTGGCCGGTCCCATGGGCATGCCAAAATCCAAAATGGCCGCTTCCACGGCGGCCCCATCCACGCCATCGCCGGTGAGGAAGGTCGCACCACCAAAAAGACCGCCAAGCTGCCGTGATACATAAAACCCCGGTCCGTCATTGACCACGATGGGGATTTTCTTGATAACCCGTGCAAAGGCGACACTGGAAGCTAAGGTTTGATCCGAGGTTTTTTGTGCGCAAATCACTTCCAGCAGTTGCATGCGATGGGCCGGATTGAAGAAATGCAACCCGATCATGCGGCCGGGATCTTGCAAAACAGATGCCATCTCGGTAATTGGAAGCGCCGAAGTGTTGGTCGCAAAAATTACATCCGCCCGACAAATCCCTTCCAGCTTTTTCCAAATATCCTGTTTAACCTGCATGTCTTCCAGGACAGCTTCGATCACCAGATCGACGTCTTTGAGATCCTCCAAAGCGGTGGTGGTGGTCAGCTGGCGTTCAAGCAGGTTGTCGAGGTCCTCCGGTTTCATTTTCTTTTTCTTAATGGGGTAATCATAAGTTTTGCGGACCGAACCAACCCCTTTTTCGATGGCCTCATCGTTGATGTCCCACAGCACGGTCTCAAAGCCGCCGTTGAGCAGCAGGTTGACGATACCGGATCCCATCACACCGCCGCCCAGCATGGCGACTTTTTTGATTTTGGCCGGCTCAATACCTTCAATGCGCGCCAGTCGACCTGCTGACCGGGTGTTGAGAAAAATACCGATCAAGTTTTTGGCGACATCGGAAACGGCACAATCGCCAAACAAATCGGCCTCCAATTCCAGATCGGGCTCGATATCATAATTCAGCCCCTTCTCCATGGCCTCGATGGCCTTAAACGGGGCAATATAACCTTTGGCCTGGCCTGCGGCCATTATTTTGGTAATATCGATCAAGCCCTTCTTCTCGGCCGCACTGGGAAGGCGGTCGTAACGGTAGCGCGTGATTCGCAATTTTATATTCAGTTCACCGGAAATAAACCTTTTGGCAGCCTTTACGGCTGCATCCACCAGTTTATCCGGCGCTACGACCTCATCGACCAATCCTCTCTGATGGGCAACATTGGCCTTGATCGGTTTGCCGATGGTAATCATTTCGAGGGCATAACGCAGGCCGATAAGGCGGGGCAGTCGCTGGGTTCCTCCCATTCCCGGTATGAGACCGATCTGCA
>JASFPE010000338.1:0-6512 GCA_050116155.1 Desulfobacterales bacterium | reverse complement strand
ACCTATGATTTTTCCTTTCCGAGAATCAATTTAATTAAATTCCAAATTCCAAATCTCAAATTGCAGGGTACGAGACTAAACTTCGATGACCATTCCCTCGCGGGCAAAAACGATCTGCATGTCCGGCACATGTTTTGGTTGGCAAAATCTCTCGGTCAGATCGTCTATTTCTGAATCTGTGCGCATGGGATCATGATGAATTAGTACCAGCGTTTCAACCTGGGATCGTCTGGCGGTATCGATGGCATGCTCAATGGATGCATGACCCCATCCGGTCCGCTCGGTTTCGTATTCGCTCAGTAAATACTGTGCATCGTGAATCAGAATATCCGCACCTCGGATAAAATCTTCAATACGACAGTTTTCGATCTGAGCAGCCAACGCTCCCTCTTTGGCCATGGCCTCATCATAGGAAGGATCATTTGTATCCGTGCTGAACACATTGTAGAAGGGTTCTGTATCATAGGCGGTACAGATACTTTTTCCCCGGTATTCAAAACGATACCCAAGACACAATAGTGGATGGTTCAAATACTTGGTGATCAGCTTTATGCCATCGCCAAGATCAAAGTGGCCCTCCTGAAGGTTGAGGTATTCAATCTTGGCCGCAAGCTCTGCCTGTCGGACCGGGAAATATCGATAGGACAGCTGCGTACCGATAACAAGCTCCAAAGGCTCTTCCTCACAGGTCACCGGTCCATATATCTTCAAATCGGTATCCGGCAGATATACCGGCGTAAAAAAGGGCAACCCCAGAATATGATCTATATGCGTATGGGTTAAAAACAGATCGGCGCTAATGGAATCACCGTTGGCTTTTTGGATAAGACGGTTGCCCAATTGCCGGATACCGGAACCGGCATCGATAATAATCCGACGCTGGGCTTGCTGGATCTCGAGTTCCAGACACAGGGTATTGCCGCCGTATTTTACGGTTTGAGGGCCTGGTGTGGGAATACCGCCCCGCACGCCCCAAAATTTCAAGTTCATTTGATTAGCCATTTTGCGAAATTTCTAAAAATATCTTTGCCTTTTCGATGGCTTCCAATACCTGATCACGAAGATTATTGAGAATTGTCCAGTCCAATCCGCTCTGTTCAAGTAAATTTGAAATAACCGGATGATGGTTTTCGGCAACATCGCCTGCAGAACCGATTTTCAACAAATTGGCATAGCTGTTGGCCAAAGCCACCAGGGTGACAAACGGGCGATCTGTTGGTAAGACCTCATCCGGTTTGTGGTGGTATCCCAATGATTGGACCAGATTTGCACCCAGTTGCCATTTCTGTGCAATTAGCTCCCCGACCGAACAATGATCAATACCGAGCAGTTCAAGTTCCAGATCCTGCAGCGGCCGTTGTTCATTGCGCGACTCATCTAAGACACGCCGATATTGATCGGGTAATTGCTTATTCAACGGGATTTTTCCTAAATCATGCAATAGACCAGCTATGAAAAAATCTTCGCGGCTGGAAACAGATGCACCCTTGACCATGGATAGACGGCGCGCAGCAACGGCGACACACAAGGAATGTGCCCAAAAATCGTTGATTGAAAACACCCTGAATGCGCCTTTACCGCTCATGGTTTCCAGTATTGCAAAGCTCAAGGCCAGATTTTTAACCGTATTTAATCCCAGCATGATAATCGCCCGCGTCAACGAGGTGATCGGATTTGGCAGGGCGTAATAGGCAGAATTGATCAACCGCAAGACCTGACCGGTAAGGACGGGATCCAGTGAGATAACCCGGTTCAAATCATTTGGGGAGGCATTTGGATTATTGCAGGTTTCCAGGACTTTGGTAACGGTGGTCGAGAGGCTTGGCATCCGGGCAATATATATCCGAATCCGTTTGAGGTACGTGCTCTCTTTTGAGGATGCAACCAGCATGAATAATAATTAGGGATTAATATAATCGCCTTGATAGAATTTGAAAACCTCCAGTGATGTGGTGACCAAGGTTTGATTGAGAATTTGCTTTAATTGATCCCCTTCGGCAATGGATTTCAACACCGGTTTCAGTTGCTCATTTGCCGTCTCCAGGGATTTAACAATGGGGTCAATTTCTCTGAGTGTGGCACTCGGATCTGCCAGCTTGCTGCGGTACATATCAAGCATATCCAGCACAGATTCGATGCAATTAAGGGTATTCAGTTTGTCTGAGGCCGAGAAATGCTGGATTTGAGCCGGCACAACGGTTTCAACCACCGCAGGCAGTTGAACGCCTTTTTCAGCAATTTCGGTCGTTTCAATGGTGTCTTTTAAAACTGAACTAAAATCTGTTTGCGGAGCCGTAGATGATTTGGCGGTTTTATCTGCCGGGAAACCGTGTATGTATTTATCATCATTGGTTATTTTCATTGTATCGTTCCTTTACCTCCTGCTACATAAAAAAATCATGAAATACTAATCATTATGCACAACCAAATATAAGCAAAAATCATGCACAAAAACCTATTGCGGAGACTTCATTTTATTATACTTTAAATCCAATAGGTTATAATCATAAAAACAAACTGTGCGCGAAGCTACCGCCGATTTAGCGGCAAAATTTTCCCAGTCGAAATCAGCCTTAATCGACCAGTTCAACCATCATCGCCTTGAATATGCCCGCACTCAGGCGCCTTGCTCCAGCAGAATAAGAAAGGCACCCGCCGGTTCGGTCAAGGGGTATACGCCAACGTTGATGGTAATTTTTCCGGATTGCCGGTTTTTGAGGCTTAAAGAACATTTTTCCGGAATTTCAAAATCTCCCAACGACCTGCGCTTGGCGCGGGAAATTACAGACTCAAGTGAACTCGGATGCACGATTTCTTCGATTCCCAGGCCGACGAGATCTTTTTTCTGAATTTCACATAACTCGGCCCATTTTGAATTTCCGCACCAAAAATAAAGATCTTTGACAACAGCAGCCGGCGTGTCGATTTGATTGACAAAAAGTATACGGGGAAGAAAAACATCCACATAGTATTGACAGGTGTCACAGTCTTTTGAACACTTAGAAGTGCGGCTGTTTTTGGCGGCAAAACAAACTTCAAGCCGTTTCTGAAATGCAACGCAATGTTCGCAGTTTCTCAACGGATCCTGTCCCTGCCAATATTCCCAGCAGTGCTGAAAGCTTTTAAAAATCGGTCCTTTCAGGTTTTCACCTTGTAAAGCAGGTGGAATTTGTTGGCCACTGGATTTTAAAAAATACAATAAATCCTGTACGGGTATCGAATAATTGCGGCCAACACGATAGGCTCTAAGCTTTTTGGACCGAATCCAGTAGCCGACGGTCGTGCGACCCACGCCGCACAGCGCCGCAGCCTGCGAAACCGATAATGATTTTTGCCGAATGGACATGGAATGATAGCCTCTTAAAATCTCAGATTCTGGTCGTTTGGCTCATTTGATGTCTATTATCGGCATTTTGTTCAAAAACTTAACCACAAAATGGTGTATGATGAAATTTAACCGGTATTTTTGCCTAGTCGTCAGAGATTTGACAATCTAATGACACATCGATAAAATAACACGGTCTTGTCCAGGCGCCGTGTATGGTCTTCTTGTTTCACAATAAATATATAAATAACTGTAAATAAAAGGATTTTGTTCCAATTTAATCCATAATAAATTGAACTAAAATCATTTCGGCAATGATTGTAAAAATGGCATAATAGTTGCAGAAAAATGTAAGCAAAAGGAATGAAGTTTCCTCCTTTCCTTCATTCCCACCTCCGATTAACCCTGTTAGGCACCCCCCCCTAACAGGGTTTTTTCAAGGATGACTGAATGGTCGAAAAACACACCATTGACATAATCGAGAAAAAAGTCTTCAACCTACCGTTGATCGACTCAGCCGTGGTTAAGACCATCTCATTATTGAACAATCCGGACAGTAATTTTGAGCAGATAGTAGAACGATTGTCTCCCGACCTCTCTGCCCGTTTTTTAAATATCGCCAACAGCGCCCATTATGGTCGCGAAGTCCGATCCATCAGCTTTGCCGTCAAGCTTCTGGGATATAGCACGATGAAAGATATCCTGGTCACCTCTATTCTAATGGATCATTTTACCAAACGGCTTCAGGATTTTAATTTTGACAGATTCATGCGCCAGGCCCAGTTCTGTGCAGCGGTGGCTAGAGTTCTGGGTGACATTCTCGAATTCAACCAGCCGGAGGACCTGTTTACAGTCGCATCTCTCCAAAATATTGGCAAACTGGTTATTGCCGTTTATTTCAAAGACGAGCACCGACAAATCATTGCATTAAAAAAAGAAAACGGTTTGTCAACCCATGAAGCAGAGATAAAAATATTGGGGATCAGTCACGGAGAAATCGGCGCAATGGTGCTAAGCCGCTTCAATATACCTGAAGATATTTGTGAGGCCATCCAATTTCATGACACATCCGATGAGGTGTTTCCCGGCGAAACCGACTCATATTTGCCCTATATTGCACGGGAAGCGTCACGCATCGTCGGTAAATTCTCATTGCCCGAAGATGTAAATCCGCCAGAACTTATCACATTGCTACAGGAAACCATTTCCACCGCCAAGAGCAAGTATCGTCAGCATGTGCGCGAGGCCATGCGTGAAAAAGGCTATGCCGAAATTTTTCCGGAATTATTGGTGCAGGCCGCCCAGGCGGTCACTGCGGGTCTTAAGCAGCATCTACCCGTACGCAATCCGTAATAAAATTACGGGTGGGAAAATCTCATCCGCTATTTTGGTTTCAGGTGTCAGGTGTCAGGAATTGGATTTCGGATTTCGGATTGAAAGTCAAAACGATGTTTGGTATTTAGTATTTCGCTTTTATTTTTAACCCCATGCCCTAAGCGCCATGCCCTATGCCCGTATTGTGTTGACTGCTGACACCTGAACACTGAAACCTTTATTTAACGTATTCTATCTATCTTCCGACAAACCCGCGGTTTTCTTTTTTTAGGAACATACAACAAGCAGTCCCTGCCATAAAAAACCAGGCGCACTTCATCGACAGGATAGCGCCGGCTCTTAAACCTCATCGCCCGACAGCCATGGGGAAAGTTCTCATCCCAGGTAACATAGTAGTGGATACAATGATGGCAGTCCAGTGGCAAAACAATTGCTCCGATTTGTACATTTTCCAGAATTATCGCGCCCCGAATCGATGCGCGAGGGTTAACGATCTAGCTTAATGACCACCAGGGTGGCGTCATCCTTTTGGGGTAAAGGGTGAATAAACAGCTTAACTGCATCGAGCACAGCACCCACAATTTCTCTGGCCGATTTGCCGGCATTTAAACGAATAATATTTTTCAGCCGCTCTTTGCCAAACATCTCACCTTTTCTGTCGGATGCCTCGCCGATTCCGTCCGTTGTAATGACGATAATTTGCCCGTCGGCGACCTGGCATTCACATTCGTGATACTCGGTATCCTCAACGACGCCCAACGGCAAACCCTGACCTTTGAGTTCTTCAAAACAGTTTTCTGCAGGATCATATAAGATGGCGGGATCATGTCCCGCGCGCACCCAGCGGATTTGTTTTTGGGTCGCATCGATTTCGCTGTAAAACAGCGTCATAAATCGATTGGACATCTCAATATCACGGGTCAATTGTTTATTTACATCGGAAACAATGCCGGCAATAGTTCCGGGCTTCAGCGATCGCTCCCGCAGAAATGCCCGTGCACTGGTCATCAAAAGCGCCGATGAAATGCCGTGATCGGAAACATCCCCGACCACCACGGATATTTTGGCGTGGCCATTTCCGCCCCGATCCAGAAAATCATAATAATCGCCACCCGTCTCATCGCAGTAGATGCTTTTTCCGGCTATATCCAGTCCGTCAATGATGGGATCCGCCTTTGGAATCAGTTGCTGCTGAACCTCTCCGGCTTGAGCCATTGAAATACGTGTTTTTTCATTGTATTCACGCTCCCCGACGGCGTGCTGGTAGTTTTCGATTCCGGTAATCAACGACTCGCCCAGAATATCAACCGAACACGGTTTGGTTAAAAAACGAAAAATATTACCCTCATTGACCGCCTGGATAGCCGCCTGCAGATCGGCGTTTCCGGTGAGCATGATCCGCACTGTCTCCGGTGCAATCTCCCTGATGCGAGACAAAAATTCGATACCATCCATCAAAGGCATCCGAAAATCAGAGACGATGACCGCATAGGGACCATTGGCTTTCACCAGTTCGAGCCCTTGCTGCCCCCCTTCGGCGGTATCAATCTGAAACTGCTTTCGCAATTGCCTGCGGAACGCGGCCAATAAATTCGTATCATCATCGACAAACAGAATTTTATTCGACAAGATTATCTCCTTTCTGAATAATCTGCTGACAGGCAGATTGCCAGGCTGGCAAACGCTCGATCACATTTAGCTCGGTCAAGTAGGTCGTATCGACATTGGACGATGGGTTGGATTCGGTGGTTACCAGATCATGCGCCAACGTATCTGCGGTATGCACGGCTGTCAAAATTCCCATGTTTTGAGGGCATCTGCGGGGATCATGATGAAACGCGATGGCCTCGAC
>JASFPE010000337.1:0-6564 GCA_050116155.1 Desulfobacterales bacterium | reverse complement strand
CGGCCCCTTTGCGAGCCAGAAATATAGCCAGAGCCGTCGCCCGGGCGCCTTTAATCCCTTCCGGATGATTATGGGTTACGGCAGCACTTTGCTCAGCTTCATTCAGCACCGCTTCCGTGGAATTGAATGCAAATCCCACCGGACTGACGCGCATGGCCGAACCGTTTCCCCAGCTTCTGTATGGTTCAACACTGGATGACCGCATCCACCGATAAAAGGACATTCCATAACCGGCGCCAGGATATCTTCTTGCAAATGCCTTCAAAGAGGCGGCATAATCAATCTTATTTAGAATACTGTTGGCAACGGCGAGGGTTAAGACGGTATCATCGGTAAATTGAGAAGACGCTGAAAACAACGGAAATGAAGTGTTCTTGATCGGATACTGTTCATAAACAGAACCGATAATATCTCCAGCAATGGCGCCGATCATGGTTTAAAGGTCTATTTTTTTGACAATAACCAGATCCCTTTTTCGTTTTGCACGCAGCACAAAATCATATAGGTCGCGCTGGAGGCAAAGTAATGGATCTTCGGCGGGGAAATAAGATACATCTCCTCGCAAAAATTTCTGGGCTGTTTCATGATAGACAATCCCCCGCAGTGCCTGCACATGATCATACTGGCCGCTTCCCAATAAATGGCCGATATATCGCGCACACCATTCGTCTTCCGGTGCCGCTACTTTCAGATTCCATCCCATGGCCACCAGGCTGACCTCTTCAGGGTTTTTTGATAAAATATACCTGGCAGTGGACTTGGCCAGTGCATAGCTGCCCAGGAGCACCTCGTCGGCCACCGCCAGAGCCGCCAAGGCACCCTGAACCCCTGAAGAGGTTCGTTGCACAATCGTCTTTCCTTTGAAGAATGCGGAATCCGCACGCAATAATTGACTGGGAGAATTTCCAAAATCAAACCCATCTATCGGAGCGCCCCCCACTTCTCCCGCTAAAACCAGGCTTGGATCGGTTCGTTTTAACTCCAGAGCGTCTGAAGGGGATCCAACCAGGATTGATTGTTTAATGCCGAGCGAAAACAACAGTGGCGCACAGGTAAACGCCCTGAAGACATCGATGATCACCGCCAATCCTTGTGCGTTTTGTGCACCGTGTATCAGGCTGCCGAATTTAATTTTCATGAAATTTTTGATCCTGCTTAGTTCCGATTTGAATTCTAAAAAATTTATTTCAATTCATTTGATCGCTGTCAACCTTATTCTTGTATATCATTCCTTCTAAATATGACTTGACAAAATCGGCGAAAGCCGGTTTGGAGGAAATGCCGTTGATGTTCTCGAAAGGTCAAGGGCGCTGTCTGCGTTAAACAGATATTTTCCCGGAGGTGTTTAAATGAATCACAGATTATCAGGAATATTTGCTCCGATCACCACGCCATTTATAAAAGAAGAAGTGTCATTAGAAAACCTGAGATTAAATATGCATAAGTATAAAAAATCGCCTTTAAACGGCTTTTTTGCGCTTGGTAGCAATGGCGAAAGTAAAAGTCTCACCGAAGATGAAAAACTGAAAATTCTTGAGATTGTTTTGCATGAAAGGGCCGATCATCAGCTCGTAATGGCCGGCACAGGCTATGAGTCTACCCGGCAGACCATCATGTTCAGTAAAAAAGTTGCGGAAATGGGAGCCGATTTTGTGTCCGTCGTAACCCCTTCATATTTTAAGAAGCGGCTCACGGATGAGGCGCTCATTGGTTACTACAGCGATGTGGCGGATGCCATTTCCATACCGGTACTTGCTTACAATGCACCTGGATTTACGGGCATGACCCTTTCGGCCAACGTCGTCGAAAAGATCTCGCAGCATCCAAATATCGCCGGAATGAAAGATACCTCCACCGGCAATATGAGCGGTTATCTCGATGTATGCAGCGATGATTTCGATATTCTTGCCGGAACCATCAGTACGCTTTTTACGGCCATGCTGCTGGGTTCCTCAGGTGGTGTCGTTTCTCTGGCCGATGCCTTTCCGGAACCTTGCTGCAGGCTATATGAAAATTATAGATCTGGCGATGTGGAGGGCGCTCGTCAACTGCATTATAAGCTGTATAGACTCAATCGTTCCGTTTCGGGAAGTTTCGGTGTGGCCGGCGTAAAATATGCCATGGAAATCGGGGGATATTACGGTGGTGATCCGCGGCTGCCATTGCGTCCTTTATCTGACGATCATCGAAAAAAAATCAGCGATGCGGTAGCAGAAATAGGGCTATGAGATTTCTTTTCACCATTCCATTACTCCAATCGAAAGCCTAGCGAACTAAGTTAATATTATAAATTCTTAGATAATTTGAGTGTGTTTTTGTTTATCGCAAATTGAAGCTCAGGATGAATGAATTCATGATGACCTTCTTTAAAAGGGATATATACCAGCACAAAGCTTTTGGCATGAATTTCGATTTGAGGAACGATATCCGCCAGTGTGCTTCGCGGTTTTATAAAGCTGAACAGTGTCATCTTCAGGCATTCGACCGCCTCGGTTACCGGCATGGTGATCGGTTGATGACTGATGCCGGGCAATTCGCCCTGCAGGTTATCGGTGGGTTGCGAGAGGGTCATATTGGTTGAAAGCCGCAAAAATACTCGCGGACGCACTTTAAATGCCGGAACCCAGAATCGAAAACCAAGATCCTGCCATCCGTCTTGCGCAACTCTGGGAAGGTTGGCTACCTTGATCAAATCGGCATAGGTTTGCAATTGAATTCCGGTAATCTGTGCCCGGACGCGCCAAAACGGAAGATAAATCCCGATATCTCCCTCACTGGGATACAGCCCAAATTTGAGCTGTTTCAATGATTTGCCCGCCGAATACCAGGCTGTGGTGCAATTTTTACACAATAGCACCAAAGTGTCGCGTTGGCCGTCTAAATCCCAGCCGCATTTGGGACATAATGTTGAGATGAACTGAATCTGCCAGCCGGTCGGTCCCCCGGGAAATTGATCGATATTAAAATCATCCGGCAATGTTGAAGACACGGGTTCATTGATGACCGCATCATAGACTTTATCTTTAAGGTAAACCGGAGAATATATCAGACTAACAGTTTCTCCGATATGCGATTGTTGCAGCACCGGTTTTGTTAGTGTTTTGCTGAAACGGTGCTCAAAGGTATGAATGACAGTATCCAGGGAGCGATTTGGTTTTAGGAATTTACCCTTGGTTTCCGGAGTCACAAATTTAAGCTTCAGCGCTTGACTTCGCAGTCCAACCGAATGGGGAAAGTAATTGGATTCAACTGCCTGGTGGCTGACGTCGATGAATTTTTGATTAATTCCCTTGGGGTTACAGGCAAACAGCATGCCCTTAAATCGCCAATAGGGAAAAAATATAAGTTGTTTGTCCGCAGGAGGGTCGTGAGGGAGCATATACCGGAAAACGTCTTTGGCCATCAGATAAGATTTCACTCGGCAAAACTGACAGGTAAACAGGCGGTCAGTCTCTTCCAGAGAAGCAGGTGCCCCGCACTGGGGGCACTGGTGTTCAATCTGAAATTTGATGGCTTTGCTCCGCGTCTAGATTTATAATGTTGTTGTTTTCCCTATATAATTCACTAAAATCGAATTGATTTAGTAGCATTTTTTCCAGAATGAAATTGGTCAAATCTCAAATTTCAAGCACCAAATTCCAAAAATCAAATCCAAAACAAAAAATCTCAGACTACAATGAATCAGATTCTTAAATGTAATTGTGGGACACAGTTCTAGAACTTATCTCCACAATCATTGCAGAATAAAGAATCCGTGATGTTTTCCGCACCGCAATTTTTACAGAATTTGGTTTCAGTTTTTTCTTCTACAGCATGGCCGCAGCGGGAACAAAATTTTGCATTGGGCGTCAGATTCTTGGAGCAACGCGCGCACTGCGTGAAGACAAGCAGCTGGTGACCGCAATCCGGACAGAATTTAGAGTTTATCGGAATAGAATTCTGACAGTCCGGACACGCTATCATCTGCTGGGTTTGGTCCTGGCCCTTTTGGGGCTGAGCATTGGCAAAATACTGGGCAAACATGGCCGGCATCATCAAACCCAGGGAGGTGCCCATACCCATTTCAGAGCCCCCTTCGGATTCCGCTGCCTTTTCCATGGCCATGGCCGCTTTCATCTGCATGAGTTTGTTCATGTCTTTAAAAACGCCCATGCGACTGCGATCATCAATGGCCTGTTGTACTTCTGGCGGAGGGGTAATAGAGTTGATATACAGATGCGTCATCCGGATGCCGAAATGACTGAAATCCTCTGTCAAACGTTCCGATAGCCCCTGGGATAATTCGTCATATTTGGCTGGTAAATTTAGAATAGAATCAATAGTTTCGCCCATGTAATCGTTGAATCGAGATACAATAACGCGGTTCAGGTATTCTTCGATCTCTTCTGTGGAAAACATTCCCTGGGTGCCCACCAGGCTGTTAATAAACAACACGGGTTGAACCACCTGCAGGTTAAAGACCCCGAATGCACGCAGGCGAATGAGACCCAATTCAGAATCTTTAAACGCCACCGGGTCCCTTGTTCCCCATTTTAGGTTGGTGAACACCTTTAAATTGACGAAATACACCTCAGCCCGCAAAGGACTGGTCATGCCCCATGGGATTGCTGCAATTTTGGTTAAAATCGGGATATTGGCGGTTTTAAGGGTATGGCGCCCCGGTCCGAAAGCACCGACGGCCTTGCCCTTATAAAAGAAGACCGATGCCTGGCTTTCTCTGACAGTCAGCTGTGCACCATATTTAATCTCACCGGAGCCTTCTTCCGGAATCCGGTGGACGAGTTCTTGGCCGGTTTCATCAAACCATTCCAATACTTCTAAGAAAACGAGATTGTTGGTACCCATGGTTAGATCCTCCCTTGGGACTGGTGTGGCAGAGATGCAGGTTACTGACACTCCAATTTGTTAAATATGGTAATGTTTATAGCATGTTAAGATAGATTACGGCACTGACATATAGCCATGATATCGGCCAAAACCTGTATAAACTTAAGTTTATCGTACTTTTAAAAAAAAATAAATCGGAATCCTTAGGTGAAATGGCTTCCCAGTAAGGCGTATTTCTTTATTTTCATTTGACATAATTGTTCGTTTATCCGATAATGCGCTAGATTAGCAGCGCCTGCCGATTTTTTTCCCTCTGGTTGAACTCCACAACAAAAGAGGACCTTCATGATAGTGCAAAATGAAAAAAGAAAATCTGAACGACATGATCATGAAGCTTCCATTGTTTATGCCTATCACAACTCAGATGAATTCTATAATGCCAAAATGTGCAATTTCTCAAACAGTGGCTTGTGTTTTGAATCATCTGTAGCCATTGAGCCCGGATCGGATATCTACGTGATGATGGAAGAATTTGTTCCGGATACGATTGGCTCCGAAATTTACGATGGATATCTTGCTGAAGTCCGTTGGTGCCAGCGAATTCCCGAAGTCGCTCCGACAGTATATCAGGTCGGCGTAAAATATTATCGCACCAGGATCGATCAACACATAAATGATAGCAGCGGGAAAATTTAATAATTGATCGCATATTCCGTATTTATGTACCGCAATGGCAAAGGCGCATATGAAAAGCTTCAACTTTTAATAAAGATCCCGTTTGTCCTGATCATGGTAACATTTGGTTTTTTTCTTGAGTTTCTCATCAACTTACCGCTAATCGTCATATGTGAGCTGGATACCCGCCTTCGCAAGAAGATCTGATCTCTGAATCTCCTTGTAACTTTTTAGCATTTCATGTCTCTGAAGTTACAAAAATCCGTTGATATTTTTAAGATTTATTGTATAGTATGTACTTTACAGGAACGGAGAAACGCAGACTATTTTGAAGCAAAGACGTGTTTTTCTACCAAATTGGGGGGCTGAAAACCAGATCGGTTTTTGGCTGATAACTGTGAGGCGACGAAGAATTAGTTGGAGTGGTACGCCTGGCAGGATTCGAACCTGCGACCTACGGATTAGAAGTCCGTTGCTCTATCCGGCTGAGCTACAGGCGCACATGGTCTAAATGCTTGACAGTAAGGCTTCTACAAGAAATTCCTTGCTTCCCATCCTTCCAAAATACCCTCTATAGTGTCAATTTTTGTTGACGCATAATTGACACCATGATAAAAGTACCCTTGGAACGCACTCAAATTGCTCAGAATCGACGATCTATTTTGAAGAAGGGGAAACATCATGGCAATCTCACTTGTATGCGTAAAATGCAAATCACTTCACAAGTTAAGGACACGTTCATGTGCCTGCGGAAACACCACGTTTAAATATCGAGTTCGGGTAAAGCTGTCAACAGGGAAGTGGCTAACCAAACAGACTCCGTCCTTATCCCTGGCCAAAAAGGTTGAACTTAAATTCAAAGAAAGAGGCATCGTAGGTGACATCCTGGGCATCCATCCGGCTCCTTTACTGAGTGACATCTGGGACAAATACCTTAAACACGCCAAGCTCAACAAAAAGACTTGGCGAGATGATCAGTCCAGATGGGACCACCATATAAAACACCTGGCCTCCCTCAAAATGGATAAGATTACTCCAGGTAAAATCCAAGGTACCATTGAC
>JASFPE010000336.1:0-6580 GCA_050116155.1 Desulfobacterales bacterium | reverse complement strand
ATTTCCGGTGAAGAAACCAGGCGAGTGCTGGAGGCCAACAGCGCTTCGGATTACCGCGAAAAGCTTCAAGAAGAACTCGATGTCATTAAGAATTCCGAAATGTGGAAAACCGGTGCGACGGTAAGGTCGCTAAGGCCGGAAAATAGAAGTTAAAAACTAATTGGAGTATAGTATGGACCCCGTATTACTTTATGATACGACATTAAGGGATGGGACCCAGGGAGAAAATGTTAATTTTTCTGCCGATGAAAAAGTCAAAATCGCCTTGAGATTGGATGATATTGGCATTCATTATATCGAAGGCGGATGGCCGGGGTCTAATCCCAAAGATATGCGATTTTTTGATCTGGCCAAACAGGCGGAGTTTAAACAGGCAAAACTGGTTGCCTTTGGTTCGACGCGCAAACCGGGGATACAATCCGCCGAAGATCCAAATCTGCAAGCGCTTCTGGAGAGCGGTACCTCAACGGTGACCATTTTCGGCAAAAGCTGGGATCTGCACGTCGAGGAAGTCATGAACAACACCCTGGACGAAAATCTCGCGATGATTCATGATTCCGTCAAATTTTTGAAATCGGAAAAAAGAGAAGTTATCTACGATGCGGAACATTTTTTCGACGGCTATATTAACAATCGTGAGTATGCCATGCAGACATTGACAGCTGCCATAGAGGCCGGGGCCGATTATATCGTCCTTTGCGACACCAATGGCGGTACCCTGCCCTTCGAACTCGAAACAATCATTGCCGATGTTCAAATATTTTTTGCGGAAAAAAACCTTAAAAGCCCCGACGGCGGGGCCGTTAAATTAGGTATCCATACCCACAACGATAGCGGAATGGCCGCCGCAAATTCAATCAGCGCCGTGCGGGCCGGTGCCGTAATGGTCCATGGAACGGTAAATGGTTACGGTGAACGATGCGGCAATGCGGATTTAATGTCTCTCATTCCGATTCTGAGTCTTAAAATGAAGCGGCCTAGCATTGCCGAAGAAAACCTGAAGAAACTCAAGACCCTTTCCAGATATGTGAGCGAAACCGCAAATCTGGTACCCGTTAATAACAGGCCATTCGTGGGCAGAAGTGCATTTGCCCACAAAGGCGGAATTCATGTCAGTGCCATTATGAAAGTACCGCGTGCATACGAACACATTGACCCGACTCTGATCGGCAACGAGAGACGGGTTCTGGTCTCCGACCTTTCCGGCAAAAGTAATGTGGAGTATAAAGTCAAGGAACTCGGCATCGAACTGGGTAACAATGGTTACGATAGCAAAAAGATTGTTGCCGAGATCAAGCAACTGGAACAGGAAGGCTATCAGTTTGATGTGGCTGATGGATCTTTTAAGATCCTGGTGGAAAAATTTACAGATCAATTTCAACCGCTTTTTGAGCTGGAATCATTCCGGGTAACCATAGAAAAAGATAAAAATCAGCCCTGTACGGCCCAGGCGACAATTAAAATTTCTGTTGGCGGTAAACAAGAAATAACGGCCGCCGAAGGATACGGCCCGGTCAGTGCCCTGGATAATGCCCTGCGCAAAGCCCTGGATCGGTTTTATCCGGATCTGGATACCATGCGCTTGATCGATTTTAAAGTGCGGGTGATCGATGGAACTCGCGGAACCGCCGCCCGGGTCAGGGTGCTGATCGAGTCCCGCGACCAGGAACGAATCTGGAGCACCATCGGCGTATCCGAAGATATCATCGAGGCCAGCTGGCAGGCTCTGGCGGATAGTTTCCAATATAAATTGGCAAAAGAAGAACAAATCAGAACTAGCAATTAAACGAAAGGATTTTTATTTTGAAAAGGAAAGTGAGAAAAAATGCCGCAGGACAACCGAAAATCCGGTTCCTGCGGCCTATGCTCCCTCGGTGTTAGTTAAATTGTCGGTAACCGTTCAAAGGTTCAGCGTTCGCCGTTCAGGGTTGATGTGAACGCTTAATCCTTGAACCTCTGAACCGTGAACCTTGAACCCTGAACCCTGAACCTTCCAACCATTTAAGTAGTGCTCATCCGAAAAATTGCCATTTCCGGATGGAAACTAACTAACAACAGGGAGAAATCAAATGACAGAAAGGGTCATCATTTTCGATACGACATTACGAGACGGCGAACAATCCCCCGGGGCCAGCATGAATGTTGCCGAAAAATTGCGTCTCGCCATTCAGCTGGAAAAACTGGGGGTTGATGTACTGGAAGCGGGTTTTCCGGCCGCATCTGAGGGAGATCATGATGCGGTCTCACAGATTGCCGCCAAGCTTAAGCGAACCGAAGTAGCCGGATTGGCCCGGACATCCAAAGGCGATATCGATCGTGCCTGGGATGCCATCCGCCATGCAGCCAAACCAAGGATCCATACCTTTATCGCCACATCCGATATTCACATGGACTACAAACTTCAAATGTCCAGAGAGGATGTCATCCGGGCGACGGTGGAGGCGGTGACGTATGCTAAGTCGCTGACCGACAATGTGGAGTTTTCGGCCGAAGACGGCTCCAGGAGCGACCGGGATTTTTTGTGCAAGGTTTTTGAAGCCGCCATCGAAGCGGGCGCCACCACGGTGAATTTGCCCGACACGGTGGGCTATGCGATCCCGGAGGAATTCTCAGAGCTGGTCAAATATGTAAAAAGCCATACCCCCAACATCAACAAAGCGGTGCTCAGCGTACATTGTCACAATGATTTGGGATTGGCCACCGCCAATACGGTTTCAGCCATTAACGCCGGAGCCCGACAAGCGGAAGTCACCATCAATGGGATTGGTGAACGCGCCGGCAATACTTCCCTGGAAGAGGTGGTCATGGCGCTGCATACCCGATCCAATTTCCTGGCGACATCCACCGGGATAAATACGAAATATATTTATCCGACCAGCCGCCTGGTTACCATGATTACCGGCATTATCGTGCAGCCAAATAAAGCCATTGTCGGAGCAAATGCCTTTGCCCATGAGGCCGGGATTCATCAAGACGGCATGCTCAAAAACCCCATGACGTATGAGATCATGAAGCCCGAAACCATCGGTCTGAGTGCAAACAAGCTGGTTCTCGGCAAACACTCCGGCAGACATGCACTGCGTTCCCATTTAACTACCTTGGGATACGATCTTTCGGATGAAGAGCTCAATCTCGTATTTGCAAAGTTCAAAGAGCTGGCGGATAAGAAAAAGCACCTCGTGGATGAGGACTTAGAAGCGATTGTGACCGAAAAGATCTTGCGAACCGCTGATATTTTCACCCTGGAATATCTGCATGTGACCTCAGGAACCACCGTTTTGCCCATGGCCAGCGTGAAACTCTATGTCAATGGAAGGTCTGTCAAAGGCGCCGGATACGGCAACGGTCCCATCGATGCAACCTATAACACGATTGCCAAGCTTACCGGAACCTCCTCGGAACTATTGCGATTTTCGGTGGGCGCGCTGACCAGCGGCACGGATGCCCAGGGTGAGGTCACCGTGCGTCTCAGAGAAAACGGCCTGGTGGCATTGGGCAAAGGTTCTGATCCGGATATTATCACCGCCAGCGCCAAAGCCTATGTTAACGGCCTCAACCGGCTGGAATATCTGAAGGCAAATCCTGTCAAAGAGGCAGCCGTGCTGTAAAACGCGGTGCGGGGTGCGGGTTACGCGGTTCGCGGTGCGCGATACGGGTTGCGGGGTGCGAGTTTCAGGAAAAACCTGGTTTCAGGTGTCAGGTGTCAGGTGTCAGCAAAATAATCGTTGGAATCTGAAACCTGACGCCTGCCTGACCGCCACAGCCACACTGGTAGCGTCGCGATGGAGGTATAGCGGACACCTGCCTTCTGAAATCCGGAATCTTTACCCTCTTTAATGCCCGCTTTGCGGGTTCCGCTGGAGGCGAGATTTATCAGCCTCCGGAGTACTTGTAAGCCTCTGGCTTATTCAACAGGGCGAGTTCACAATCCGCGATCGATTCATCCGAATTCCTGAATTCCTCAATTCCTAAATCCCTTAATCCTTTCTCTTTCCGCATTCCGAATTCCGAATTCCAAATTCAATAGACCCTGAACCATTAAACCTCTATTATCCATCTAAAAAATTGTCAATTATTTGACATTAAAAGAAATTATCCATGAAAGAGACATAATATTGTATAATTATAATTAATTTAACCAGTTAATATAATTCATTATCTTTGCATCACGATTTGTGGCATAATTTTTGAATAATAAAATTAATAGGTTATGTTTTTGGGTCTCAATTTTCTGACAAGACAGGTCTGGTTAGACACTGATGCTGATTTTAAAAAACGGTTGGCTGTCATTAAGAATCGAAGATATCGCAACCGTAAAGGATGATTAAAATGCAATTAGCGAAATTTAGCGACAATTATCATGATTCATCCAATAAAGAATTTGAAGCAAAATTTGATTCATCATCCGGACAAGCAATAACAGTTTTGCTCATAGACGATGAGGAAATGGTGATCAATATTAGCGAAATGATGCTAAAAAATCTCGGGTATAAGGTTCTAAAGGCTCATTGTGGACTTGAGGGTGTACAGCTATTTGAAGAAAATCAATCCAAGATCGATCTGATCATCTCTGATCTCGAAATGCCCATGATGAATGGAGAGGAGGTCATGGATAAGTTACGGGAAATTGATCCTCAAATTAAGGTGATGCTTTCAAGCGGTGCCTTAACTGATACAGATGAGCAACACGTTATGAATAAAGGTTTTAACGGATTTCTTAAAAAGCCTTACAATTTAGATACATTATGTGAGAAGATGGCAGAAATCTTGAATTGAGCGTGAAATATTTAGGCGTGAAATGGTTGGTCGAATAGTTAAACCTCCAGCGTGCCGACAAGTTCTGTGATTTTAGAGACGCCATTTGCGCGCATAAACTCTTCCATGCCGTCAAGAATATCAGTCGTTGCCCGGGGATTGACAAAATTGGCGGTGCCCACCTGAACCGCAGATGCGCCAGCAATGATAAACTCCAGCGCATCCCTGGCTTTCATGATACCTCCGATACCGATGATCGGGATCGTTGCTGCCTGTGCCACCTGCCAGACCATCCGCAAGGCGACGGGTTTTATGGCGGGGCCGGAAAGACCTCCGGTAATGTTAGCCAGCACCGGGCGACGGGTTTCAACATCGATGGCCATGCCGGTAATAGTGTTGATCAAAGACAGCGCATCGGCGCCGGCATCTTGGACACAACGGGCGATTTCCTTAATGTCGGTGACATTGGGAGAGAGCTTTACAATGACAAGCTTTGTGGTCTTTTTCCGTACCGCTTCTACCACGCCAGATGCTGCCTCTGGATCGACACCGAATGCCAATCCTCCGGCCTTGACATTGGGACAGGAGATATTCACCTCGATGCCGGCAATGGTGTCGAGATGGTCAATCCGGGCAGCCAGTTCGGCATAATCTTCCTCTTTTTTTCCATAAATATTCACAAAGACCGGTGGTTTCAGGGTTTTCAAAAACGGCAGCTTCTGCTCGATGAATGCGTCGATACCCACGTTTTCAAGGCCAATCGCATTCAACATCCCGCAGGGCGTTTCGATGGTACGTGGCGGCGGGTTTCCTTTGGTGGGTTGCAAGGACAGCCCTTTAACGATGATGGCTCCCAGTCGATCCAAATCTACAAGATCTTCAAATTCCTTCGCATATCCGAAGGTACCGGAAGCTGTCATAACTGGATTTTGCAGTTCTAATCCACCGAGCTTTATTTTTAGGTCTGGTTTATCTGGCATCCTATAAATTCGATTTTGTGTTTCGTGTTTGGTATTTGGTGTTTGGTGTTTCGTTTTGTTTCATTGGCAGGTTTTCTGCCTATCACCAAAAACTAAATACCAAACACTATGAACCAATCACTAAAAATGATTGTAAAATAAATCCGATTGCATGTATGTATAATATTAATAAATCCAGATCAAGAATCGGATTCACAAAATTCGTTTCGGCGATATCAGACCAGATGAATAAGAAATACAAAAATTCCATTCTTAAAGTGGCCCTGATCTCGACTCCCTGGCCACTTTACAGCCGCCCGTCGATTCAGCTCGGTGCCTTAAAGGCCTATTTAAAGGCCCGGGATAATGATTTGCAGGTTGAGGCCCATCACGTTTATTTAAAGCTGGCGGAAGCCATCGGTTACAGGCTCTATCATAAAATCTCGGAACGAACCTGGCTTGCCGAATCCATATATGCAACCCTCCTTTTTCCAAAACGCTTCACACAAATTCAAAAATTGTTCGATAAGCAAACACAGAGAAAATCCCCACTGAGCCAGACGGGTCTAAAAACACTGTCCGATCAGGTTAAGAAAACAACCCTCGATTTTATTGACGGCCTCGACTGGGAAGCCTGTCAGCTCGTCGGCTTTACGGTTTCATTGTGCCAGCTGACCTCGGCGCTTTATTTTATAAAACTCATCAAGCAAAAGAACCCCAAGCTGATCACCGTTGTCGGTGGGCCCAGTTTCACAGGAACTTCGGCGACAGACGCAGTTAGATTATTTCCGGATATAGATGTTGTCGTCACCGGCGAAGGTGAGCTGCCCTTGAACCAGCTGACCGGTTATCTAAAACGCCATATA
>JASFPE010000335.1:0-6586 GCA_050116155.1 Desulfobacterales bacterium | reverse complement strand
CGGGCGCGGTCCCACGAGGCTCATATCACCTTTCAAAACGTTAAAAAATTGCGGAAATTCATCCAGACTGGTTTCGCGCAAGAATCCGCCAACTTTGGTTATTCGTTGGTCATCTGCAGAAGCGGGTGAATATCGAAATTTAGCAGTGTCTGCATACATTGTGCGAAATTTGTAAATCTGAAATATTTTACCATCCTTGCCAACCCGTTCCTGTTTGAAGATGGCCGGTCCGTCGGTTTCTAGTTTTAGCGCCACCATGACGAGAATCCACATCGGAAATGTCAAAATGATCACGACGGCGGAAAATAAAATATCAAAAATCCGTTTCATAAGAAGTTGCAACAATGCCATGTTCTCATTGCGAAGATAGGTGATTGGAATGTTGTTGGACTCTGCGATATCCAATTCGGCAGTGATTAAATCAAACAGATTCGAAATAATATGAAAATGCACACCCTCTCTTCCGCTGTTTTTATCGATCAGATCGATCACATTTTTTTGTGATTCCATCGGTAGTGCCACAAACACTTCCCTAATATTATTATCTTCAATGATCTCTCGAATGTCATCAAAGCAGCCGATAATTTGATGCCCGTCTACGGCTTTGCCAATTTTATCAGGGCTTTTTGCAATGAAACCCACAATAACAGAGTCCACATCAGATGTGGTTTGAAGCCGTTTACAAATTAGGCGAGCCAACTCGCCGGTGCCCACGATGAGTATACGAGTTACATCACCCTTTCTCATGATGGAGGAATATTTTGTGAATGCCCCACGCAGCGCAGCACGCAAACAGGACACGATGATTAAGAATAAAATGCATGTCAGCATTACGACAACGCGAGAATAGTCGCTTGAAATCAAATATAGAACGGATATGGTAAGAACGGTTATGGTGAACACCGATTTCGTCAACAGAACGAATTCCGTTACCTGCGAGAGGCCTTTGAAGGGTTTATAAAGGCCCGACAAAAAAAAGACCGCAAGGAACAACAAAACAGCGAACGGTAAATATTGCAGATAAGCACCTAAAGCCGGGCTATGATTGCTGCTGAAGTGATCAAACAGATAGTGTTTAGAATAATAAGCAATAAAAAAGGCGCCCATTAACCCGATAATATCGAAAAGTACCAGCAAAAATATCTGTGAAAACCTTCCTTTTTGGGTCTGTTGGGATTGCAAGCCCCATAGCGTTCCTGCGCCCATGACCACTGCACGTAAAAACAGTACCGGAATAGACAGCAGCGCCATGACAATGCTCGTGTTCGCAAATTTTTGTAATATGAGGCCCGCCTTTTTTATTAATATAAAGTTAGACAGATACTTATATGCCTTGGCGCAGAGGTTGAACCCTATCCTCGCAATGGTTTTCGGTAAACAGATAACCCACCAGAGCGCCTTAAACATGAAAACAATGGTATTTATGAAAAACCTGCCAGTCATTTTAATCAATTTCTGTGCATATGCGACAGGCGTTGATTTTAAAATTTTTCGTAATACCGTGATCAGGCCATGGATGATTTTTTGCAGCCATTTGCCGATGTTAGATACGATCTTATACAGAAATTTAACAAAAGATGATTCAACGAGTTTATGAAGTGGCTTTAAGACAACTTCTCCTTTTAAGATATTTTTAAGGAAAGCATCAATTCTGTTCAACCATGCAAAATTGAGGATACCGGCAACAAATGGTATTGTGCTCACAACAAACAGGACCGTCATTGCCAATGATATCGCTAAAGATGCACGATAAAAAAGGCTGACGGCCAGGCTTGCCAGCAGCAGAAATGATAAGATGATTTGAAGTTTAAGCGTCTGGGGAGTGTAGGAATCCGATAACATTTTTTCAGGAAAACTCTTATAGACGGCCATCCGCCAATAAGCGCGCCCGAATTTCATTTTAAGATATTTATAAAGCGTATCCGGATGGGTGTGGTAGACAATCGCATCCGGGTTAAACACAATTTTGTGGCTATGGGCCGCCAGGCGATAAGAGAATTCGACATCCTCATTGTTTGCTTCGGGAAAGCGGATATCAAATCCGTTCAGAGAAAGAAATACCTCACGCTTAAATGCAGCAGCATAGGTGTCAACAAAGTCGATGTGCCGGGATTTTTGCATTTTTCGGTAACGGGACTCAAACTCCTTTTGTGCGAAACAGGCAATAAAATTGCTTTGCCGCGTTTTATAGGCGCCCTTAACGGCCGCAATATTATCACCGCTTTTATGAAAAGGCCGGGACATATGATTTATCCATTGCGGTTGTGCCACACAGTCGTCATCTGTGAATATGATAATATCACCGACAGCGTGTTTGGCGCCGTTATTGCGCGCCGCCGCAGGCCCCTGGTTTGCCTGATGAAAATATCTGACAGCCGGGATACGATCTGTAAATTGTGAGACGACCTCTGGAGTATGATCCGTCGAACCATCATCGACAACAATAATTTCATACTCGTCGCGGGGATATTCCTGCGCCATGAGAGCCTCAAGGCAGACTGGAAGAATATCGGCATTGTTGTAAGTCGGGACAATAACCGATATTTGCGTCTGTTTTTCCAAATTTTGTGAAATTGCTTTTGGTTCCGATTTGGTGCGTTCGGCACTAATTTTGTCGGACTGATGATGGTTTATTTTCATAATTTCTTTTTTTCGATTCAAATAGGCTGGGTCCAGTTATTGAAATCATTTGTCGGTCGAAAAAAAAGGGTCTTGGCAGACCCTTTTGGAAATTATCATATATTTGAAACGATAAAAAGAAATATTTGTGTTTTATGGTCGGATGTTACCAGGATTTTACATCATTTCATCATTATGTAGGGCGTCTTTGATGGCCATCCCTATTTTTTCCAGCGAATAGGGCTTTCTGATATAGGCTCCTGCGCCTATTTTTTGGGCTTGTTTGACCCGATTTGTTTCGGAAAATCCACTGGCAATTACTGCCTTCTGGCCGGGATGCATTTCGAGAATTCGCTGATATGTTTCAAGCCCGTCAATGCCGGGTTTCATAATCATGTCCAAAACCAACAGATCTGCGCTTTTTTGTTTCATATAATTAATGGCTTCCTCACCACTTGCGACCAGGCTCACATTGTAGCCCATTTTCCTTAACATGCCGGAAGCTATCTCTCTTTGTTCCTGAATATCATCGACTACCAATATCGACTCCCCATTGCCTTTATAATCTTCTATGTTTACTGAAGTTTTATTTGTATCCAGCTTCTCTCTGGTTTGGGGAAAATAAAGTGTGAATACGGTTCCTTTACCCACCGTGCTCTGGACATCAATGAATCCATCATGGTCTTTTACGGTCCCCCATACAACTGCCATGCCCAATCCGGTACCGCTTCTGCCCATGATTTTTTTTGTATAAAACGGTTCAAATATTTTATCAATCTCAACGGTGGGGATTCCCGTACCGGTATCAGAAATTGTGAAGGTTACATAATCACCTTCTTCGATAGATTCATAAGCGGTAATGGGTGTGTCAATGTAACGATTATCCGTCGATATAATAATCCTGCCGCCATCCGGCATCGCTTCAGCCGAGTTGGATAACAGATTCATAATGGTTTTGGAAAGATGGACCGGAGAACCTGATATGTTAAACAAATTTGGTTCCAGATTTAGTTCCACTTTTATACCAGAATGAAAGGATAATAGCTTTCGAAATTCGGGACTCGCCAGGTAATGCAAGATCACCTGATTCAGATTCACAACCTTGGTAACAGAAACCCCTCTTCTTGCTAAAGTTAACAGGTCCTGGACAATGGCTGCGGCTTTTTGACCGGACTCCTGGATCGTCGTGATGGGTTTTCTCAGGGGACTATTTTCTGGAAGATCAAGCAATATGAGCTCCGGGTAGCTGACAAGACCGGATAAAATATTATTGAGGTCATGTGCCACCTCTCCGGCAAGGGTGCCGATGGCCTCCATCTTTTGGGCTTGTTGGAGTTTGGCTTCCAGTTTTATCTGTGAAGTTATATCCCTCAAGAAATTAAGTGTCGCCGGTCTTTCTTCCCAGGTGATTAAAACCGTGTTTAATTGTACCCACGATTCAACACCGTCCTTGTTAATGATTCGAAAAGTATAGGAATTCGGCAGTTTTTCGCCCTTCAACCTGCTGCGGTGTCTTTTAAGAACCATATCTTTGTCTTCAGGATGAATAAGGCTAATAAATGGAATTTTGGACAATTCATCCGCCGGGTAGCCGACTAATTCGACAGTTTTGGGATTTGGAAATTTGATGACTTCATCCTGTGCGATGAAAATGGCAGTATCCGCATTGTCCACCAGAAGGCGATATTTTTCTTCTGATTCACGCAGAGCGTTTTCTACCCGCCTACGTTCGCCTATTTCCTGCTTCAGTTCTTCGTTGGTTTTGGCCATTTGGGTAGCACGTTCTTCGACCCGTTTTTCTAGATCAAGGTTTATATCCACAGTTTTAGAAAATGATGTCTTGAGTTTATTCTAAAATCAGCAAATTACATGCCAACACCAATCGCATTTACAAGGAATCGAGTTTGCGTTTTTTTATTTAAGTAATTGATATTATGTTAAATATTATCTAAGCTGTGTAACCCTGCAAAAGGAAGGTATTCGTTATGACATCTCGCGGCGCTGATTCGTCAATTACTTGACGATTTTGGGATTTTGGGAAGGATTTATTGGAGATCGGGCAGAATGAAATCTTTTCGTTTTTGCGTGAAGAAACATTTGGCTTCGGGTTTCTTCAAAAGTCACGTCGACAGGCACTATAATTGCATTAATAATGAAGTTCTTTTGGATGGCAAGATTGCCGATCCATTCAAGATAAGTGGGGTTAGCCTAAACGTGTTTGCTCGTGGTTTAAAAGCAAAAATGGCGATTACCATCGCCATGCTCCTATTTGTGGCGATGGTGTTAATCGATCTCGTTATCGTTGTAACGACGCAAAACGAATTTATCCGGGCCGAGGTCTCTAAAGGGGATATTCTGCTGGCAAGGCTCCAAGACGATCTCATCGCCACCTGTCTGTGGGAAAATATTGGATCCCATTCGGCCTCCAAAGTGAAGATTAGGAACATATTAAATGAAGCTGGCGTTTCCTGTGCACTGATTATGGGTAGAGATGGGGGTGAACTTTGTTTCGGTGAAAAACAATGTCCCGCACATAAGAAGCTCGTCGGTTTTACACGACAGGCAATACTTTCGGGCCAAAAAACGATAAATTTCAGCGGAAAGATTTGGGGTATTTTCTGGAAACAAAATCGTAACATAATTATTTCTCTGCCGTTGTTTCAAAACAGGACGCCGGTGGCCGGCGCCAGCATTGTTCTGCCTTTAGAGGGTATTTATGAGCGCCTGAGGCGAAATCAGAAAATCTTTCTCGTTTACATACTCATCAATATGGCAATTTTGGGGTTTGTCGGTATTCATCGACTGTCAAAAGTATATTTTCAACCCTTAACCCGACTTGCACGGCGTGCGGAAGAATACCGGGATGATGATGAGTTTATCTTCACCGTTCGAAAGGGGGACAATGAACTCAATACTTTGTCGAAAGCCTTAAACAGTATGCTGCGGCGAATTTCAGACGATAAAGAAACCCTGCGGTCGACGGTCATGTCTCTTGAAAAGGCCAATTTAGAATTAAAAAAAGCGCAAGAAGAAATTATCCGTGCTGAAAAATTAGCTTCTGTGGGCAGATTATCGGCCGGTATTGCTCATGAAATCGGTAATCCGATTGGCATCGTCATGGGTTACCTCGAATTACTAAAGCAGACGGATATCTCTGAAGCAGAAAAAGATGAATATATTTTGCGCACCGAAAATGAAATCGAAAGAATCAATACGATTATCCGGCAACTTTTAGAAATCTCGCGACCATCCAGTACGGAGCTGCGTGCCGTGGCGGTGCATGAGTTAATCGATGATATTGCCGATGTTCTCAAGGTCCAACCCTTGATGTCCAATATTGACTTGAAACGACAGCTGAGTTCTGAAAATGATACTGTCCTGGCAGATCCCAGCCAGCTCCGTCAGGTCTTTTTAAATCTGATAATCAATGCAGCCGATGCCATTTCCTCGACGGACAGAGATGTGGCGGGTCAATTAAAAATAACCAGCGAGCTCGAAACAGTTTCTGAGACGGAATCGCAAGGCCATCCTTCAATGCTCAAAATCAGGTTTATTGATAACGGTCCGGGGATTCCCGAAGAAGATATTGGAAATATATTTGACCCATTTTTTACAACCAAGGAGCCCGGCAAAGGCACCGGTCTTGGACTTTCGGTAAGTTTTATGATTGTTGAAGGTCTGGGTGGCAAAATGAGCGTAAACAGTGAGATTGGTAAAGGCACCACAATGATTATCAATTTGCCGCTGTTTGAACCCGAACACAGTAATTGCAAGGTTTCAGGTGTTCTGCCACAGGTGGATCAGGTTGCTGAAGACGGAAATCAGAAGCCAGAAGACAGAAATCATAAGACAGAAGTCAGAAGTAATAATCAATTGAGGAACTAAGGGATTCTCTGGAATGCGGAATGCGGAATTCGGAAGGCGGAAAATCAAACACCAAACACTAAACACCAAACACCAAGCACCA
>JASFPE010000334.1:0-6599 GCA_050116155.1 Desulfobacterales bacterium | reverse complement strand
GATAAGAATCGGGGTTATCATGATACAGACGAAGAAAAGGCGAAGATACGTGTGTATCCTTTTCTGCATTTTACCTGTATACATCTTTGCACCTGTTAATGATGTGTTCGATGATCGCAAAACCGGTCCTCTTCCAGGTTATCCTCAATACGTATAAGCTAAACGGTGAAAAAAATAAGGAAGTGGAGGTCTCAAAACCTTGCCACTTCCCCTGGATTTACTTTTTCATTGATTTCTTGAAAGCTTCTTCAGCTTGTTTTGCTTTTTCCTCTGCGAGTTTTGCTTTTTCCTCTGCGAGTCTCGCCTTTTCCTCTGCGAGTCTCTCCTTTTCAGCCGCAATTCTCTCTCTTTCCTCTGCATTTTTTACAGCTTCTTCAGCGCGGGCCGCTGCTTCATTTGCCTTTAACACAGCCTCATCGGCTGCTGCCTTGGCCTCCTGCGCATCCTGAGCAGCCTGATCAGCTTTCGCGCCAATCGCCTTTTCCCGAACCTGCACCTGCTCGAGGTCTCCTTTTGTTGCACACCCCCCTATAGCAATAGCGAGAGCAAGCATCATTGAGATCACTAAAAGACTCTTCTTCATAATGTATTCACCTCCTTTCTGTTCATTTTACCTTACCATAATAGCTACTGTAAAATTCCGCGTTACTTCACAACAAATATCCACGTTGGTTATTGATCTGATGCAAAAAGCATGTACCTCCTTTACGGTTCAATTAATATGCCGTCTATTTCCAAATCTATTTTCAAGCGTTTTGCCGCGTCTTTGGCCTCGCTCATATTATTGAAAGGGCCGGCGAGAACACGGTGGCGATCGCCCTTTGACAACACCCTTGCGGGAATGTGTGGACCCTGATGGTTAATAATAGCAGCAAGCCTCTGAGCGTCGACCTTGTCACGCAAAACAGCAGCCAGAACATACCATGCGTCCGTTTTGAGTTCAGGTATTTCCGGTTTGCCATACAAATTGTCCGGGTGTTTGAGTTTTATGGTTTCCGTAACATCCTTTGCACTTCCATGACTGATCTCGGTTATGGGAATAGGGATCCCGCGAGCCTCGGCTACTACTGCCTTAACCTTTTCCCAGTCAAGCGTGTGTCCTGACTTCTTTTCAATATTTCTCAATTTTGCATATGCCTTCTTCAACTCAGTGGTGTCTGATTCTTCAAAGGGCCTATGAACTTCTATGTAAACTATTCCATCACGTTGGCCCACGAGATATGGCTGGTTAACAATTTTTACAGGCGTTTTCACCGGGGTATTTTCGAAAAGTCTCTTTATGTCTTCCGGATAGAGTCTTATGCAGCCATTAGTTGCCCTGAGGCCGATACTGGCTGGTTTATTAGTACCATGAACCAAATATTCTGGCTCACTTAAATAGAGAGCATGTTCCCCCAATGGATTCAGAGGCCCCGGTGGTACTTTGGGTGGCAGAGGATCTCCCTTTTTCCTATGGTCTTCAGCAATAGAGGCGGGCACATACCAGGTCGGCCGTAACTTCTTGCGCTTTACATACATTTGGCCCATGGGAGTGGGCCGCTCTGCGGTACCGATCCCGACCGGATAGGTCGACACGGCCAATGGGTTACCCTTTCCATTAAAGTAAAAGAGCCTCATAGCGGCTAAGTTGATCACGATACCTTTTCTATGGGTGTCTGGCAGGATAAAGCTCAGAGGCAACAGAATGCGTTCTCCGGCCTCAGGCACCCATATATCTATCCCCGGATTAGCTGCACTGACTGCATTGATTCCCAAGCTGAAGTGTCTCGCAATATCAGGAAGTGTATCGTCCTTTTCAATTCTGATAATCGCCAACCGGCCAATGACGTCATCTTCTTTGGCAACAAAAAAATAATTTCGTTCGATCTTTTCCTCCAGGTGGCCTTGAAGGGGCAGAGATCTCATCAGAAATTCCCTCATATCAGCACACCCTTGCAAAGATAAGATGAACATCAATAGAATTATAAGATGAAGCCTATTGGATAAGGGGAACAGGTCAATAATTCGGCACAGGCTCATATAAGCTACAAAGTTTATTGAAGAAAAATTGAAAACCATCTTTCAGCAAAACTGGATCGTATTGACGCGCAAGGCGCAATTCCATCGCAAGATCAATAACGCGCTACTTAATAATATATATCAAGTATTGCCGATATTTTCAAAATAATCAAAGGAATTTAAGTGCAGGTTTATTGGGGTTGTTTTTTTTGGCGTGCCTCGCCCGCGTTTTTTGCAGTGGTCATCAAAGCGGTTTCTTGAGCCTTATATCATCATCGAAGGTCGGCATTCAGATAAATCCTCTGAGTGGGCTTACGGTGCTGTAAGCACTGTTATTGGATATTGGCTTAAATAAATTTAGTGAGGAGGCCATGAACATTAGATCTTTGTGTCCCCGATCCCGTTTACCCTTTCTAATTCCTACCCCTAAATAAAAATTTATAAAAATTGAGCCGGTTGCATTTGTTTGAACCACTAAAACAAGGGCCATTGGCCCATGAAATTCAGATTGACAGCGCATTCTCCTTCCGATAATTGAAAATATATCGGCCTTATAACTATATGTGGCCATACCTTTGGCAGCAGATAGCAGGAAAACACAGGCCGTTATGTTCTTTTATACACTTCAAAAAACTAGATCATTAATGGAAGGATCACTCTATGGTTGAACAAAAGGAGATTTTTACCGACTGCACGCTCTGTTATCACAGCTGCGGGGCCAAGGTGACGGTGGAAGATGGCAAGGCCGTGAAGATTAGGGGGCTGGAATCGCACCCGCTGAATAAGGGCCGGTTATGCCCGAAAGGAGCCAATGCCCTCGATGTCATTTACAGCCCCGATCGTCTGAAGCGGCCACTGAAGCGCCGTAATGGCGAATACGAGGAGATTACCTGGGACCAGGCTTTGGACGAGATCGCCGAAAAACTGATCCGACTCAAAAAAGATTACGGACCACAAGTCTTTGGTTTTTTCTGCGGTTCCATCGGCGTGGAAAACCTGGAGATGTCGACCCTGGTCCACCTGCTCCGTTCGGGATTCGGAACCCCGAACTTTTTCTCGGTGGAAAGTATCTGTTACCGCATGCGCATTCGGACAAGACAGATGACCTTCGGACGGTATCCTACCGAAGAACCCGACTCCAATCTCTATGTCCTCTGGGGGCACAACCCCGACCAGTCAGATTTTCCACTCAAATATTTTATGAAAAAGAATCTGAAAAAAGGGGCCAAACTGGTGGTGATCGATCCCAAGCGTATTCCCATAGCCGAACAGGCCGACATGTACCTGCGCATTCGCCCCGGTACGGACGGCGCCCTGGCCCTGGCCATGATGAACGTGATCATCGAAGAGGATCTTTATGACCATGATTTTGTGGAAAGACATACCACCGGTTTTGACAAGTTGGTCCCCCATGTGAAACCCTATACGCCCGAATGGGCAGCGGAATTGACCTGGATTGCGGCCAACGATATGCGCGACCTGGCGAGACTCTTTGCCAATACGAAAGGAGCCAGCATCTTTCAAGGCACCTGCACACAGGATCAGACAGCCAACGGCACGCAGAACAGCCGCGCCTTTGCGGTTCTACAGACCATCACGGGCAACATCAACGTGCCCGGCGGATGGGTGACGAGTCCGCCGCCGAGATTCGGGCATCCAGGCTACAGCGTGGAAGGCATGCCTTTAGGCAGTGACCAGTACCCGCTTTTCTTCGAACTCTGGGGGCGAAAAGCACCGTACGGCGTGGTGACGCTCGTCCCTGAGAGTATTCCTGAGAAACTCAAGGCCTTTATGGTCATCGGAGGGAATCCCCTGATATCCATGCCGGACAGCAATGCCTTCAAATCAGCCTTTGAAAAACTCGATCTTTTGGTGGTTCACGATCTTTTTATGACGGAAACCGCCCGGGCCGCGCATTACGTGCTGCCGGCCTGCTCGCATATCGAAAAATGGGGCATCGCCTATACGTACAACGTGTGCCACTGCCTCCCTTTTCTCATGCTTCGGAAAAAGTGCATCAAACCGCTCCATGAAAGCCGGTCGGAATGGCGGTTTTTGACGGAACTTGCCAACCGGCTGGGCTTGAGCGAGAATTTTCCGTGGAAATCCGAAAGGGAATTTGTCTCTTTCATGATCGCTCCAAGCGGTTTTTCTTTTGATTATCTTTTGAATGAAAAACCGGAAGGGGATTTTTATGCCGAGAAGAATTACACGATCCCTGAAAAATTCTTTCGCACCCCTTCAGGAAAAATCGAGATCTACAGTGATGCTTTAGAACAGGTTGGTTTCAGTCCTCTCCCCGCATACCTGGAACCGGAAAGGGGTCCGATCCGCGGTGAGAAGTCATTTCTGGAAAAATACCCGTTGATCCTCTCTGTGGGCAACCGGAACCTGTATTATACCCACAGCCAGCATCACCAGGTCGAAGCCCTTCAAAAACTTTTCCCTGAACCCCTGACCGAAATCGGACCTGAAACGGCTGAGAAATACGGCATTGAGGACGGTGATCCGGTCGTGATCGAGACCAACCGGGGCCAGGTCAAAATGAAGGCCCGCGTGGATAAACGAGTGGCCGAAGGAATTGTGCTGGCGCCCCACGGGTGGGGTGGTGATGCCAACGCCAATCTGCTCACAGACGTCGCCTGCCGGGAACCCATCATGGGGTATCCGGACCAGAAATCGCTTCAGTGCCGGATTCGAAAAGCATAGAAAAGGAGTGCTCTTCATGGAAGGTGGAGAACTATTTACCCTCAAAAGAAAAACCGCCCTGGTAACCGGGGCCGCACAGGGACTGGGAAGGGAGATTGGCCTGGCTCTTGCTAAAAACGGTGCTGAACTGATTCTGTCTGATATTCAGTACCCGGAGGCTACGGCAGGGGAGGTTCAGGAGACAGGTCGTCGATGGATTGCCGTCCAGGCGGATATAACCGATGAGGACCAGGTAAAAACCCTGGCCGAAAGGGCTGCATCGGAATTCGGCAGGGTGGATATACTCATCAATAATGCCGGTGTTTCACAGCTGAGCTACACCGCTACGGAAGATCTGTCAAAAGCAGAATGGGATAATATCATAGGAATCAATTTGACCGGAACCTTTCTTTGCTGCAAACACGTTGGCAAAGAAATGATAAAAGGGGGAGGGGGGAGCATTATCAATATCGCTACCACAGCAGGTATCACGGGTGTACCTCGGGCGCCGGCATATTCCGCTTCCAAAGCGGGCGTTATTTTACTGACAAAAAGCCTCGCTCTCGAGTGGGCCAGACATCACATCCGGGTCAATGCCATTGCGCCACATTACCTCGAGACCCCTCTGACAGAGGGACTCAGGGCCTCTGGAAAAGTCTATGCGGGTCTGGTAAAGCAGATCCCTATGCGGAGATTTGGAAAGCCGTCTGAAATGATCGGCGCTGTCCTGTTCCTCTCTTCCCAAGCCTCTACCTATACGACGGGAACGGTCATTGTTGCCGATGGCGGTTATCTGGCCCAATAAAATCAGGCATGGATTGAAATGGCATTTATCGCCAGCTCTTTTCTCAATCGGGGAGCACAAAGAAAGAGGGGGGTTAAGTGTCGCCCTCTAATTTTTTTAAGCGCAAGGTTGAGCTGAAGATATGCGCTTTGTAAGAATGGGAGGATTCCAATGATAACCCTGACCGGCGATCAGAAACTTATGCTTGAAACCATCCGGAAGTTTATGTCGAAGGAGGTGGCTCCCTATAGCCACGAAATGGATGAAAACCAGAATTTTCGAATGGAATTAAAGCAAAAGTTTATCGAGCTGGGGCTTTACTCAGCGATAGTCCCGGCGGAGTACGGTGGTATGGGCCTGGATCTGACCAGTTTGTGTCTGGTCATCGAAGAGATTTCCAAGGTGGACGCCTCCATGGGTGTAATTATTCAAGATAACGCCACCGGGCTTCGTCCTATCCTTCTTTGCGACGATGAAACTCTCAAGAAGGAAGTCTATTCGATGGTTGTCAATCAGGGTATATCCATTGGTTTTGCCATTACGGAGCCGGATGCTGGTTCCGATACCGCGTCTATCAGCACCAGAGCTGTTCCAGATGGGGAAAGCTACATTATTAATGGGCGCAAGACGTTCATAACCAATGCGGGGATCTCTGATTATTACATTGTTTTTGCTTTAACCAATGCGCAAGCGCGCCACAAAGGCATGAGCGCTTTTTTGGTGCATGCCGATACCCCGGGCCTTAAACTTGGTAAAATGGAAAACAAATTGGGATTGAGGGCTTCACCAACAGCTGATCTCATACTGGAAGACGTTGCCGTTCCCGGAAAATTCAGGATCGGTGAAGAGAACACCGCTTTTTTACTTTTAATGAAAACGTTAGATGCATCAAGGCCAACAATTGCAGCGCAAGCATTGGGAATTGCCGAAGCCGCTTTGGCATATGCCATTAAATATGCCAACGAGCGGGAACAGTTCGGGCAACCCATAATAGACTTCCAAGGACTCCTGTTTATGATCGCCGACATGACCACCCAGGTTGAATCGGCGAGGGCGCTTCTTTATAAGACCACCGGACTCTACGATGAGGGATTTGAACACGTCACTCCCTATTCGGCCATGAGCAAGC
>JASFPE010000333.1:0-6606 GCA_050116155.1 Desulfobacterales bacterium | reverse complement strand
TATTTTGAACACGCCGGGCATCGATCACAAATGGCTGGCAAATTCTGCCATGGTGCAAATTTCAACCATGCTGGTTTACTTCTGGAAATATGTGGGCTATTTCACCATCATCTTCCTGGTGGGTCTGGCATCCATTCCTCAAAGCATTCATGAGGCCGCAAAAATAGACGGGGTCAACGCCTGGTCCGGCTTCTGGTATATAACATTTCCTCTTTTGAAACCCACGACCATTCTGGTTTCCATTATGTCCATGCTCCAATGTCTGAAAACCTTCAGCACCCAGTATCTCTTCACCCAGGGAGGAGCTCCCACGGAACCCATCAACGTCATCACCCTGAATTTATACCACACGGCGATCAGAGATCACAGAATCGGTCTGGCCAGCGCCATGAGTATCATTCTGTTTTGTATCATGCTGTTTTTTACCTGGTTGCAATTCAAAGGGTCCCGCTCCGATGAGGTCAGTTATTGAGAAGGGCTTTGATTATGGCACAATATCTGAGAAGAAAAAAAAGGAAAACCTCGAGCCAGTCCTTTATCACAGACCTTTTCATCTGGGTATTTCTGATTATCGCGGCCGTATTTATTCTTGGGCCTTTTGTATTCATGTTCACGGCTTCCTCGATGCCCGCAAACGACATCATGAAAATGCCCTACCGATGGATACCCAAAGGCTTTTACTGGCAAAATTACTGGCAGGGTATCAGGGGTAATGACGGAAGTTTCATATATCTGAGAAATATACTGAATTCGCTCATCGTGGCTTCTGCCGTAACCATGACAACCGTGATCCTTTCGGCGCTGACCGGCTTCGGCCTGGCCAAATACCAGTTTAAAGGCAGATACTTCGTCTTCATGATGATTCTGGCCACGATGATGATTCCATTTGAAGTCATCATGATCCCCCTTTATCTCATTATCACCAAATTAGGGTTTCAAAATTCATATCAGGGATTGATCACACCTTTTCTGGTGAACGCTTTCGGTATCTTTCTCATGCGGCAGTATTTTGTTACCTTCCCTGATGCAATACTGGATGCCGCGCGCATCGATGGAGCCAGTGAGCCAATGATTTTCACAAAGATCATTCTTCCCAACAGCGTGCCGGCCATAGCCACCCTAGCGGTTCTCACATTTAAAAGCCAATGGGATAATTTGCTCTGGCCTCTGCTGGTGGCCCAGAGTGAAGAAATGAAAACCATACCCCTTTATATTGTCAGGTTCACCGCCGAAAAACATACGGACGAAGGTGCCATGATGGCGGTGGCTGCCATCGCCAGCATTCCCATATTGATCCTGTTTTTAAAGCTGTCCAAATACTTCATCGGGGGCGCTGCCCTATTTTCGGCCAGGAAAGGATAATCGGCGTGAAGGTCTATATTTTTGATATGGGAGGTGTTGTTGCCTACAATACCGACGTTTTCCCGGAGGTATTCGCTTACCTTGGCATCACCGGCGAACAATTCTTAACTTTTGCCGGCCAGGATCTGCAAAAAATGATGACGGGCAAAGTAACCGCCGATGAATTTTGGCGAAGTTTCTCCGTCAGTTACGGCAAAACCGTGGATGAAGAATTATTCAGTAAATTCTTCAACCCTGCTTTAGATCAAGGGGTGATAGAAATTATAAAGCAACTCAAAAAAGATTCCAGAGTCGTCTGCGGCACAAATGTGTTTGACTCTCATTACGACTATCTCATGCACCGCGGCAATTACAATATTTTCAATGCCGTTTACGCTTCTAATAAGATCGGTCTGTCAAAACCCCATCTAGATTTCTACAGGTACATTCTTAATAAGGAGGGAATCACACCGGAAGATGCGATCTTTGTGGATGATGTGGCGGAAAACGTTGCTGCAGCGAAGAAACTGGGCATAACGTCAATCCTGTTTGCAGATTCACAATCTTTACATCAGCAGATTAAACGTTTGCAGGTATGAGATTTATATATCCTCCTGTCTCTTTATGACAAGAAACATATATTTTTTCTCCTTTTCAAACCTTTCGGGATTTACTGACTCCATACCGTCGTTGGCAGTATCTTTTAATTTATTTGCTACATCTTCCATAAGGTAAAAAAAGCCCGGCTGTTTGCTTTTAAATTTTTCTAATGTAAACCGCATCACTGGAATACCGATTCTTCTACTCAACATATGGACAAATTTAAGAGTGACCAAAACATTGGCAGTGATATCCTTTTCATAAATGATCACAAAACCCCTTTCTCTAATCTTAGTTAAAAAGGTATCCCAGTAATGACCGGATTTTTCAAAAGATGTATTTTTCCTGAAATAGTCGCAAACCAGCCATTCTCCTTTTTTTTTGAGGATTTTATTGATGATATCTAAAGATCCGTCCAGCTTAAGGTACTGCAATGATTCAGAGGTAATTACAGTGCCAAAATAGTCTTTATACCTATCTACATCCAGCTCCTCAAATTTTCCCCTAATGAGTTCGATATAAGGGTATTTCTTTTCGATATATTTAAATTGATTGATATCCGGAGTCAATGCAACCGGGGTGAGGTTTGCGTTGGATAACATATTTGATAAGCCACCCATGCCACAACCGATATCCAGTATGGGAGAGGATCTATCCGTGATTTTTTCAAGAAATAGCTTCGCATAGGCAAATTGTGCCCTTTCAATATCATTCAGACTGACGTCTTCCGGTTTAATATCCGGGTTTTCAAAATAACCGTAATGCAGAAAATCGCCTGAGAGCATTTCAGAATAAAGCTTCAACTGGGCATCACTTCTAACCCTTTTTAGCTTTTTTTTTCCTCTCTGTATTTTTAGAAATTTTAACAAGCGGCGCGGTTTAAAAATTTCTAAAAAAGCACTTCTTAACTCTTTTGATAATTTCATCGCGTTTTCAATTTGGTTAGCAAATATTTATCGTACGATATATTGTATCAGCATATTATTCAAGGATAACTCTAAACAAGATTTACTTGATTTGGCAACAATCAATTATGATATCTTTAAATTTACCCGAGTTGTGATTACATATCACCACATCAAATTTACCTAATTATCTGTTTTCCTGTCGTGAGGATGGTTTTTTGGTGCTGCCCTTTTGGTTTTCCCATAAGGCTGAATCTCCTTCCGCTTTCACCAATCCGATTCGACTATATATCCTTAACCATTAGTGTTTCCCCACCGATCACTGATTTCCATTAAAGATTCCATTGAATTATCCGATAATAATTCATAGACGAAACCATACTTCACATAAGGGGGATAGTCTCATGAACTACGCCTTGGCAAAAAAAATGATAATTTGCATTGCAATCGGGTTTTTAATTGTCTCGTTCAATCTTTCCGGTTCAATCGCGGGAAGTATCTCTATTCAATGGGGGAAAAGTGAAAGTTCCGAAGATTCCCAGGCTGCAAAAACATCTAAGAAATCAGGCCCGCCAGATCATGCACCGGCTCATGGATATCGGGCAAAACATCAATACCATTATTATCCGTCTTCTTCTGTATATTATGATACTGGCCGACTACTCTACTTTTATCTGAAAGGCGATGAATGGCAGGCAGGTGCGTCATTGCCAAGTAGTATTAGCTTGACATTAGGTGACTACGTAAGCATTGAGTTGGATACCGATGAACCTTACATTTATTACAGCGAGCATGTAAAGCAATATCCACCGGGCCAATCAAAAGAAAAGAATAAGAATAAGAGTAAAAAGAAAAACAAATGGGGATAATGAGCCGCCACGTTAACACAGATACTTGCTTAATCAATAATGAAACTTAACTTCTAAAAGTTCTGTCAACTCAAGCATCGGTCAGGGCATTTCCTTGAGGGTGAACCTCCATTGACAGTGCATATCCTCCGGATGCGGATCCGGCGGCGCAAACAGGCACTCCAGCTGAATACGATCATCAATTTCATGCGCAAAACTGATGAACTCTGCCCGGTGCATCTCCTTGCAGTTGTATTCATCAAGTCCACGTTTGAGTCGGGCCTCCTGAGTGGGGCAGGACGAAACACTGATGCGAACCTCATCTGCGGTTTCCTCCATTTGATAGCCAACCAAAATACACCAGGGGAAGAATCGTAAGGCTTTGATAAAACCCTTCAGGCCTTTATCCTCAATGTTAAAGCGTTTTATCAAATCTTTGGCGGCCATGGCAGCCACGCGGCCCCAAACGCGTTCATTGAGCTGATCGGCAGTATTATCGCCAAATTGTTCTGAAATATTAATATACCAAAATGCATCGACCACCCGATAATGCCACAAAAGGAATTCAATATACTTACGAAGATCCGAGGATTCCATCCTTTCAAACATTTCAAGATCCATTGGATTCTCCCTTCGTCAGATCGACATTTTAATGCTCATCAAAAAGAGCTGCTTGTGCGCACAGCAATGCCTCTTCAATTTTGTCTACCCGCGCACCGCCACCCTGAGCCAGATGCGGTCGCCCACCGCCGCGCCCTTCGATCACGGTGCAAGCAGTCTGCATGAGCGCTCCCATGTTATATGTTAGTTTATCCGAACAGGCAAAAAGCAGTGTTGCCTTTTGTGATTCTTTTCCGCCAAAAAAAATTATGGTATCCGGGCTCAACGCTAAAATCTTTGAAGCCAATAATTGTAATTCTTTTGGATGGCGACCTTGAAAAACTTTGGTGAGTACGTGGATTTCCCCTCGTTTTTCACACTCAGTTGCTAAAGTCTGCGCCTCAAATTCGAGCAATTTTTTCTTGAAATTATTGTTTTCCAGATGTAAAAGTTTGGCATCTTCCTTGAGCCTCTCCACATTCAGAGGAAGATCAGAAATATTTGAACTCAGCGTCTCGGATAGCTTTTTCAGAATTTCCCCTGCGTGCTGATAATCTTTCAGAGCCCGCTGTCCGCATAGAAAGTGAATCCGAGAACCACCCTTATAATTTTCGTATCGTCTGGCTTTGAAAATGCCAACTTCTCCTGTTCGCCGACAGTGGGTCCCACCGCAGGGTGAGTAATCAAAATCGTCAACCTCGATAACTCTGATATCCTCTTTCACGGTCGGAGGCTTTCGCACCGGGAATCGATCAATTTCATTCGGGCCGACAAAATGCGCACGAACCTCTCGGTTTTCGAATATTATCTGATTCGTTAGATTCTCCACTGCTACCACGGTTTCAGGTTTGAGATTTGACTCATTAACATCGATGGTTGCGCTCTTTTCACCAAGGTGAAATGCAATCGTTTCGGCCTCGCAGGTTTTCATAAACGCCTGGGACACGATGTGCTGTCCGGTATGTTGCTGCATGTGATCGAATCGTCGTGGCCAATCAATCCGCCCCTTCACGTTGGTCTCATCCATCGGTTTTTCGAGCAGGTGGACTATCCGATGGCGCTCGTCTTCAATAACATCGACAACGGCAACATCATTTAACATTCCAGTATCGTGCGGCTGTCCGCCGGAGGTAGGATAAAATCCTGTTTGTTCGAGTATCACTGCCGGCTTTTCGTCTATCCAGGTGTGCTCTAAAATTGTCGACGAAAATGTTTGCAAATACGGATCTTCAATAAAGAGTTTCTGCGTCATTTAGGGTTTGAATCCTCGATTTTAAGGAAACGTGTGATTAACGTTCCGGTGATGATAATACCACCAATCAACATTATACCTGAAGCAAACGTACTGATATCTCCGATAAATCCTATCAGGGTCGGCACAACACCCCCGCCAATTAAAAAGGCAATGGGAACGGTAAAAGAAACAACGATGTTTCTCTCTTTCTCTGTACTAACCAATGATAAAGCAGCCAGACCGGCCGGAAAAAAGCTAACAGCCAGTATCGGTTGCAAGAAAACAGGAATTGTGATCCATGATTTTGAAGCCATCCCGATACACAATGTCATCAATCCGGTTAGGAGAAAAACAATCATTAATATACGTTGCGGCCCGAAACGGTCGGTTAGCCAACCGCCCACAAACGTCATCACTACACCTACGACTCTGGACATAGCCACCAGAGAATTTGCCCAATTGCGCTCGATGCCGTGTTCGGCCACCAAATAAAGGGGTAACATGGTGTAAAGGCCTAAGGTACTGCTGATTCCCAGGCTGAATAAGACGACCAGAATCCAGAAAACCGGCTTCGACAACAAAGCCCTGAACGAAGAAAAACTGGGAGCCTGGCCACGAAATTCTCCTCCCCGCCCAAAGCGCATGAATATACCGGTCAGAAATAAAGCCACAAGTCCCAGCAGCAAAAACCCGGCTCGCCATGAAAACCAGATCAGCAATGCCTCAGCTATGAGCGGCGCGGCGATAAAACTAAGGTTGGGAGCCAGTTCATGAATCGCGATGGCCTTGCCCCAGTGTCTGGGGGCGATAATGGCCGTCAGGGTTGCGAGACCGGAAGGAAGATAAAGTCCGGCTGCCAACCCGACGATAAGCATTCCGATCCGGATACTCCACAAACCACTAATAAAGGAAGTTCCCAAAAGTGTAACACCCAGCACGACACCGGATAGAATAATTGTTTTCCTGTGGGTGAGACGCGAAGAAAAAAAACCCGATCCAAAAAGGGCGATGCAATACCCGCTTGAAATTAATAGAAAAAATGACCCTGCGGCGGCATGAGCGATGCCCAGCTCGGCTT
>JASFPE010000332.1:0-6619 GCA_050116155.1 Desulfobacterales bacterium | reverse complement strand
CGTTTTCAGCAAAGGTGGAATCCTGTAAGAGCTTTTTTGCAAAATCCAGATATTTTGCTGTGATCGCTCGCACGGCCAGTTGGAGTGCATAGGGTTTGATGGGCTTTTCCAGCAAATGGCTGACGTTGGAGGCCAAACACATGTTGACCACATCGTCACTGGCATTTCCGCTGATGATGATCGTGTCTTCATGGGCGCTAGCATATTTAGCGTCAATGGCATCCAGAAAATAAAAACCGCTTTGCCCGCCCAAAAATACATCGACAATGAAAATAGCAACTCCGATTTCCCGGTTTAAACAGTATTCAATAGCTTCGTCGGCATTGGAAAAGGCATAGACATTGCCCCAGGTATAGAAATTTTCAATCAGTTCCGAGATCACCTCACATATGCCGGGATCGTCGTCAACAACAATGACATCTAACCCATCTGACATAGTCCTTTCCTCCTGTAAGGGACTTGCCGGATGTAACCGCCCCTTACCATTGCTTAATTTTCAATATTATATTTTTCTAATTTGCGATACACGGTTGTCACATTGATGCCTAATATTTCCGCGGCTTTGGGTCGATTGCCTCCCGTTATTTCCAGGACGCGTTCAATGTGACGTTTTTCCAGTTCCTCTAAGGTTAATAATTCCACATTTTTACGTCGCTCAGGTCCATGATAAGACATGATACTGGGGATTGATGCGAGGGTTAGGGTGTTACCCGTCTCTCGCAGCACCCCGGCAGCAATCATGTTTTCGAGTTCGCGAACGTTTCCCGGGAAAGAATACTGTAATAGTCGTTCGGCCATATCCGGTGCGATGGAATCGATGCGCTTATTGTTGGTCGCAGCATGGATCGCCACAAAATGCCGTGCTAAAGGCAGGATATCTTTTTTCCGTTCTCGCAAGGGCGGAATGACGATATTATACATGTTGATCCGATAGAAGAGATCGGCTCTAAAGCGACCCTTTAAAATTTCTTCATTAATGTCCTGATTGGTGGCTGCAATCAGGCGTACATCAACATCTCTGACTTCTGTGCTGCCCAATCGATAGAGTTCCCGTTCTTCAATGACGCGTAAGAGCTTTGCCTGAAGAGAAGGATCCAATTCCGTTATTTCATCTAAAAAAAGGGTGCCTCCATGGGCAGCTTCGAAAAACCCTCGCCGATCAGATCCCGCATCGGTATAGGCACCCTTGGCATGACCGAAAAATTCGTCTTCAAAAATCGTTTTGCTGAAGGACGCCATGTTGACGGCATAAAAGGGTTTGTCGGCACGACGGCTCAGGGTATGAAGCACACGGGCTAACATTTCTTTGCCCGTACCCGATTCGCCGTTGATGACGACACTATAGTCCGTGCCGGCAACGGCCTCGACCTGATGAAAAACCAGTGCCATGGCTTCATCTTCGGCGACCATTTCCGTAAATGCCTGCGGATGTCTTAAATCCGAAAATACCTTTTTGCCTCCGAAACGCTCCAATTCGTGCTGGAGATCATGCTTTTTGAGGGTGCGGTTGACAACGACGACCAGTTTTTCACTGTTCAGTGGTTTCACCAGATAATCCGATGCGCCGATACTCATGGATTTAACGGCAGATTCGACGTTATCCATGGCACTGACAATCACGCACTCTATATCAGCATATTCTTCTTTAATTTCTTTCAAAATCTCCATACCACTGCGATGCGGCATCATCAAATCGAGCAGAATCAATTCAAAATGATTATTTCTGACCAGATCCATCACCCGTCTGCTGTCCGACACCAAGGCAGGTTCGGGTAGCCCTGAGCTCACCAGGGTTGCTTTGATGCTTAAAAGGAGCCCTTCGTCGTCGTCAACAACTAATACAGGGGTATTATTTTGCGGTATAGATTCCATGGATATACTATAATATGTTAAATTGAAAATTCGTAACAGTCAAGATTTTCTGCGGGGCAGGTTTATTAACATACTATTTTTTATCGATATTTTTTTGGTTTCGATAAATCCGCTCGATAACGAGCCTTAGGCTTATTTGCCACGGTTTCGGATGGATGTCGAATTCTCGCTTGATTCGGCCGCAGTCCAGCGAGGAATTCAGGGGCCGTTGCGCGGCAGTTGGAAATTCTTTGGTGGTGATGGGTTTAAGGCGCGTGAGCTGAAGGCATTCATGCCGGCCGGCGATCTTGAATATGCTATTGGCAAATTCATACCAGGTGGTGATACCCTCGCCGCAATAATGGTATGTGCCCCAGGGGATCGTCGACCTGCTTAAAACATGGGATGTCAAACGTAACAGCACTTCTGCCAGATCAGTGGCACTGGTTGGAGAGCCAAATTGATCTGCCACCACATCGACTTTTTGGTTTTGGCGGCCAAGGCGCAGCATGGTGGTCACAAAATTATTGCCATGGCCACTATACAGCCATGACGTTCTCACAATAAGGTGCTCTGGCAGGGCAGCGCGAATTTTATCTTCCCCCTCTGCCTTGCTGCGACCATAAACACCCAATGGCGCAATAGGGTCGGTTTCCACATACGGCGCACCTTTGCTTCCGTCAAAGACATAATCTGTCGATACATGTAACAGTGGAATTTTCAGCTTGGCGCAATTGCGTGCCAGGTTTTCAGCCCCGGTCTTGTTGGTGTCAAAGGCTCTCTCGGTTTCGGATTCCGCACCATCTACATCGGTGTAGGCAGCCGCATTTATCGCGATGGTAGGACAGAATTTAGCGAATGCCGCTTCAACCTGAGAGATTTGTGTGATGTCGAATTGATTTCGGATCGGAGCGCGGAGCGGCTGTTGAGATAGTTGTGATTGTCGAATCAATTCATGCCCAAGTTGTCCGCTGGCGCCGAAGATGAGAATCGTCATAATGGTTTTACCGGGCAGTAGAGCTTATCCGGAGGTATATCGGACAGCAATGGAAAAGATTTGTCTTTCGAAGATATGATGGGATTGCTCAGCGGCCACTCGATATCAACTGTCGGGTCCGACCATAAAATGCCGCCCTCGTCCTCTGGAAGATAATAGTTGGAGCATTTATAGTTTACATGGGCACTGTCGCCTGTGACACAAAAGCCATGGGCAAACCCCTCGGGTACAAAAAGCATGCGCCGATTTTCTTCGGACAAATATACCCCCGACCATTTACCGAAAGTGACAGAGCCCGGGCGGATGTCGACCGCAACGTCGAAAATTTCTCCGGTGACGGCCTGAACCAATTTTGCCTGGGGAAAACTTACCTGGAAGTGCAAACCGCGTAAGGTGCCTTTGACTGAATAAGAAAGATTGTCCTGGACAAAACGATGAGGTATTCCAATAGCTTCCATTCGATTGTAACGATATGATTCAAAAAAAAAGCCGCGTTTGTCCTCAAACACCTGCGGCTCAATGATGAGCAATCCTGCTATCTCGGTTTCAACGACTTTCATGTGAGCTCCTATAATCTCGGTCAAGTCTGCATTCCGGGTCACCATCTTTTGCACTGTATGGCGAATCTGAGAAGTATTTTAATTTATTTTATTCGCGCATGCAATATGTATTCATCAAAACCTCTGGTGTTGCGTCCCAATAATATATTGGAAAATTCAAACAAGATATCTAATTATAGTTGCCGCTTAGAATTTGAGATTTATTTGTAATTTGGTGCTTGTAATTTGGAATTTATTTAATTTCATACTGTGAAAAAAGTATTATTCAATTAATTCTATAAACTATTGATTTAGATCAATATTTTCCAGCAAGTTCATGATGTGATCGTATGCTTTTAAATCCGTCAACCAGGGATCAGGGATGCTCTGCATTCCCATATGGGCACCGACAACGAGACCGACGATGAGACCCCTGCCGGCGGAATCTCCGCCAGCCATGGCATTTTCTACGAGTGCGCCATAAAGGTCGTTTTCATATTTTGCGATTAAATGTACCACTCCAGGAAAGGCAGCATCGACTTCACACATTTGGCCGAGATCTTTGATGACCTGTCGCGTGTCATCAGCAGTGCTTTCCAATCCTGCCTTGATCCAGCTTGAATAGGGTTCGGTGTCCAATGTGCCGGCTTTTGCAGTTTTCAGACTCTCGATGGGAGTTTGACCCTGCAACACATCCCAAACGACCCTCGCAAAATATTCGGCCGTATCGATAATCAAAGGATTATTATGTGTCAAAGCGGTTTGTGCCCTTGCGCTGGTAATCATCAATTCCAGATCATTTTGATATACGTAGGCCAGCGGTGCGATCCTTGCCGCCCCGGCGAGATCGTCTGAGCCTGAACCGGATTCAGTTGGTGGTTTTCCAGCGGCAATGTTTTCTATGGTTGTCTTGGTGGCGTTGTCAAAGTATCCATCATAATTGTTGAATAACTCTTGCCAGCGATCGGCAAAATCATTGAGATCAAAACCAGCACAGACCGAAACAGATTCCAGTAAAAGCATGGTTTGATCACCGTAATGGGTAAATTCGCCCAGGTTTTTGGTGGGGTGATAGGTGGGACGCTCGGGTTTTATATAGGTTTCCACCCGCCCCCATTTTTTATCGATGACATTTGTATTGTAAATCCAGTGAACGCCCAATGATAACGAATCAGCCGCAAACGACGCCAACACCATGGCTTTAGCGTTTGAATTCATAATATTCCTCCTTAGCGGGCAGTGCCGAAAACAGAAAACAGAAGACGGCAGTATGATATGGGTATTCTCTTAAACGGTATCTAAATCAGGACATTTTGTATTTGCGTTTTAAATTTTCCAACTGGATTAGATACGCTTTTTGGTGAACAAGACCGATTTGATTGGAGATGTCATTAAAGGTTAGTTGAATGTGGGGCCGAATATCGATGCCGTTTGAATTCAATCCCTTGTCATTGGCGATATCAAGTATGAGCACGCAGTAATACGTAGAAAGAATACGAACCTTTGAGTCTCTGCGCAGCAAATAGCTCCGACCGCCCAATGTGTTTAAAAAATATCCGGCATAGTCATATAGGACCGAAAGGGAAGGGCGGCCCTTTATCTTTTCTTCAGTATCATTTTCAAACAGATACCACAAATAAAAGGTCCGCATTACGGATTCAAGTATTTCCGATTCATTTTTTAAGATCTCTCTGATTAAAAAGACTCGTTTTTTCCCCAAGACTCTGTAAAAATGGGCAATATTTAAAAATAAATTATAGAGCGAATCCGTTTCACCTGACACGATGGGGGGTTTCCTGGACAATTTATTGACCGAGAGCTCGTATTGATTGTAAGTGCCACCACTTAATTTGTAGGCCTGAACATATTCTTTATCGTCAAGATAGGCGAAAAAAGCAGCGATTTGGCGCTCAATTTCCGAAAAAGATATGTTGTTCTCGTCTTCCGGAACTGGCAGGGGATTTTCACCAAAGACCTCTGCTAATTTTTCTGCGGGGATGATTTTACCTTTTAGCTCGGTTATTTCTTCTTCGAGAACCTCAATTTTTTCTACCAGTGTCTCGGTCTTCTGCTGCCATGCTTTTCTTTCCTGAGTTTTAGCGGTTTCTATGTTGCCTTTATACCATCCTGCAATAAGACTATAACAGAAAAAGGCAATCGCGCCGAGAACCACAACGGTCAATGAAATTTTAATAGTTTTTTCCATCTGTGCGTCAGACCTCGTTGTTAAATCATAGATATGATCTTTGGATATCACTGGTGGAAGCCGGAGTCAAGTATGACGGAAAATATGGAGCGGAAGATGAAAGATGGAATCTGGTGCTTTGGTGAAAATTCCAAATAACAAATCCCAACTTCCAAATAAATCCCAATGATCAAAATTCAATCCATCTGCGGCGGATCAAACGTTTTGGACATTGAGTATTGGAATTTGAGATTTATTTGTAATTTGGTGCTTGGAATTTGGGATTTCATTTTTCGTTGATGGAAGCAATAGAATGATTGTCAGCGAATACTTGATGCACGCAGCAGGTTAAATATTTTATGAGTCTGCCCGCAAAATAATCATACGGCAAATGTTATTAGGGAAACTCGTGTCTGGGGATTATGGCGCAGCTATTTATTTAATTTCGATTTTTCTCTTCTGTGCTCACTCTTTCTTCGACGAATCCATCCTTCCGTGCGATCGAATCCTCTTCTACGATCCCAGCCCGACCGTCTTTCGGGAATATGGTAGGAATAAGAAAATTGGCGTCGATCGATACCAGAACGGGTGCAGCTGGCTTCTCCAGTCTCAATATGATTATCTGCTTCTGTCACAATAATAGTCCTAGGGTTAGAGGGTCGGTGTAACTGTTAGATCCTAATAAAATTGAATATTCAATTATTGAAAGTTCGTGCAAAAATCGTGCACAGCTATGGCAATAAAAAATTCTGACAAAATTTCAATAAGTTACATAAAACCTCATCATCATGCGGACGTCATAATATGAAAAATATTGGCCAATTTTTATGAACTTGATGTCACATGTAATGATCTGTTGCGCGCATAAGCCTCCGGCTGCGGTTTTGTTTTCCAGTCTCTAAATTGATCTTTTACCGCTATTCAATTTTTTTTGGTATTTATCAACAATATCTTTGATGGCCTCTTCTAAGAGATTACCCAGAGACTTATCCATATCAACCGCCAAATGCTTGAGGGCTTTTAGGCGATCTACATCGATGCGAGTTG